>DATLEL010000277.1:0-9242 GCA_035525255.1 Usitatibacter sp. | reverse complement strand
GACCAACCGGAGGGCAGCCATGAAATTCGATCCGTCAGACCGTAGCAGCAACATCGAGGTCCGCCGCGGCGGCATGGGCACCGTGGGCGGCCTTGGAATCGGCGGCCTGATCATCGCGATCATCGGCGCCTTCCTGGGCGTCGACCCCTCGGCCCTGATCAACGCGACGCAGACGGCCGGCCCCTCGAGCGAGACGGTCTCAACCGAGCCGCTCAACAACGAGCAGGCGTTCCTCGCCAACGTGCTGGGCACCACCGAGAAGGTATGGGGCAAGGTCTTCCAGCAGCAGGGCGCCACCTATCGCAAGCCGAAGCTGGTGGTGTATGAGGGTGCGACCCGCACCGCCTGCGGCACCGGACAGACCGCCATGGGCCCGTTCTATTGCCCCGAGGACGAGCAGCTCTACATCGACCTTACCTTCATGCGCGAGCTCCAGACCCGCTTCCGTGCCCCTGGCGATTTCGCCCAGGGCTACGTCGTCGCGCATGAGGTAGGCCATCACGTGCAGAAGCTGACCGGCGCCTTCCGCCAGCTCGAAGCGGCGAAAGCGACCGGAAACCGCACCCAGTTCAACCGCACCTCGGTCGCCATCGAGCTGCAGGCCGACTGCTACGCCGGAGTGTGGGCCCACCACGCCGGCACCATGGGCAAGCTCGACGCGGGCGATATCGAGGAAGGCCTTGCCGCGGCGGCGGCGGTCGGCGACGACCGGCTGCAGAAGCAGGCGACCGGGCGCGTGTCGCCGGACTCGTTCACCCACGGCAGCTCCGCGCAGCGCACCCAGTGGTTCACGCGGGGATACCAGACGGGCAATCCGACCTCGTGCGAGACCTCTCGCTGAGGCTCGGCAAATGAAAAGGGCGCCTCGCGGCGCCCTTTTTCATTTCTTCTCCGCCGTTTCCGCGTCTTCCTCGATCGGCGGCAGCACTTCGCGCTGCTCGGCGCTGAGGAGCTTCTCGCGGATGCGCGCCGCCTTGCCGGTGAGCCCGCGCAGGTAGTAGAGCTTCGCGCGGCGCACGTCGCCCTTGCGCTTCACCTCGATCGAGGCGAGCGACGGGGCATAGGTCTGGAAGGTGCGCTCGACGCCCTCGCCGCTGGACATCTTGCGGACGATGAAGTTGGAGTTGAGGCCGCGATTGCGCTTGGCGATCACGACGCCCTCGTAGGCCTGCTCGCGCTTCTTGTCGCCTTCGACCACGGTCACCTTGACGATGACGGTGTCACCCGGGGCGAACACGGGGATCTTGCGGCCGAGCCGCTTGATCTCTTCCTGCTCCAGCTTTGCGATCAAATCCATTTCGGTTTTCCTTTTGGTTTCCGCCCGTCCGGGCTTTCGCGTAGAGCCGTTGCAACAACGGATGCGCGCGGTTTTTTATGGGGACAGAGCACATCCGGCTTCGAGTTGTGGTCTGTCCCCGACTATTGCTGTTGTTGTGCCTGCTGTTCCCTTCGATACTCTTCCAGCAACTGCCGGTCCTCGCGTGACAACGACTTCTCGTCCACCAGCTCCGGCCTGCGGTCCCACGTGCGGCCCAGCGCCTGCTTGCGGCGCCAGCGCGCGATCGCCGCGTGGTTCCCCGACAACAGCACCTCGGGCACCCGGTCCTCGTTCCACGCCTCGGGCCGCGTGTAGTGCGGCCAATCGAGAAGCCCCGCGGCGAACGAGTCCTGCGACGCGCTCTCCGCGTCGTTGAGGCTTCCCGGAAGACGCCTCACGATGCAGTCCATCACCACCATCGCCGGCAGCTCTCCGCCGGAGACCACGTAGTCGCCGATCGACACTTCGCGATCGACCGAGCGCCGCACCAGCCGCTCGTCCATCCCTTCGTAGCGCCCGGCGATGATCACCAGGCCCTCTGCATTCGAAAGCTCCTGCACCAGCGCCTCCGTGAGGCGCTCGCCCTGGGGCGAGGTGAGCAGCACCAGCGGCCGCGCGACACCCGCCTCCTGCTGCCGCTGCCGCGCGGCATCGATCGCCGCTTGCAGCGGCTCCGCCAGCATCACCATCCCCGGGCCGCCGCCGTAGGGCCGGTCGTCGACCCTGCGGTAGTTGTCCGTGGTGAATTCCCGCGGATCCCACAGGTGCAGCTCGAAACGCTTCTCTTCCAGTGCGCGGCGGGTGATGCCGTGGCGCGTGACCGCCTCGAACATCTCCGGGAAGATCGTGATCACGTCGAAGCGCTTCACGCGTCGTAATCCGCCTTCCAGTCCACCGTGATGCGCCGCGACTCGCGATCCACCGCCTTCACGTAGCCGGGGACGAAAGGGATCAACCGCTCCTTCGTACCCGAGACCACCATGACGCTCGTCTCGCCCGTCTCGAAGAACGACTCGACCTCCCCGAGCCGCTCGCCGCCTTCATTCACCACCTCCAGGCCGACCAGGTCCACCTGGAACAACGATCCTTCGTCCGACTCGCCCAGCGCCGCGCGCGGTATCGCGATGTCGGCGCCCTTCATGCGCTCCGCGGTGTCGCGATCCTCGCAACCCGCGAGCTTCACCGCCGTGCCGTTCGGGCGCAGCGCGAATTCCTCGAGCGCCATGTAGCGCCAGCCCTGCGGCGTGCGCACCACCCACTCGGCGAAGTCGTCCAGGCCCCCGGGATCCGCCGTGAAGGTCTTCACCTTCACCCAGCCCTTGATACCGATCGCCGCCACCACGCGGCCCATCATCACCAGCTGCGACTCGTCCCCCTCGAAGGGGGCCGCGGCGCTACGCTGCGGCGGCGGCTTTGTCGGCTTTGGGCTTGGGCGGCTTCTCGGGCTTCTCGGGCTTGCCGGCGGCTTGGTTCTTGCCACGCTTGATGAGCTTCTTGACGGCGTCCGAGGGCTGCGCGCCCTGGCCAACCCAATGCTCGACGCGATCGAGGGCGATGCGGTACTTCTGCTCGCTGGTAGAGGCCTTGGGGTTGTAGTAGCCGATCTTCTCGAGGAAGCGGCCATCGCGCGGCATGCGCGAATCGGCGACGACGATGTTGTAGAAGGGGCGGTTCTTGGCTCCGCCACGCGCCATGCGAATCACTACCAAATCGATCTCCTTCCCGTTGAGAACGGGCAACGTGTTGCGGTCTGTAGAAAAAGCTAGCGTATTGCGGAAAGCCTTGGATTATAACGGGAAAAGGGGCTTCCTGGCTAGCGCCGGCCGGGAATCATGCCTCGCATGCCCTTCATCATCTTCTGCAGCCCGCCGCCGCGCATCATCTTCATCATCTTCTGCATCTGCTCGAACTGGGTCAGGAGCCGGTTCACCTCCTGCACCTGCACCCCGGCGCCGGCCGCGATGCGGCGCTTGCGCGCCGCCTTGAGCAATTCGGGCTTGCGGCGCTCGAGCGGCGTCATCGAGTTGATGATGCCCTCGGTGCGGCGCAGCTGCTTCTCCTGCAATTCGGGCGAGGCCTGGGCCATCTGCGTGAGCTGGGCCGGCAGCTTGTCGGCGAGGCTCGCGATGCCGCCCATGCTCTTCATCTGCTGCAGCTGGGTCTTGAAGTCCTCGAGGTCGAAATCCTTGCCCTTCTTGAATTTCTCGGCGAGCTTGTGCGCCTCCTTCTCGTCGACCTTGGCGCGTGCCTCCTCCACCAGCGAGAGGATGTCGCCCATGCCGAGGATGCGCGAGGCCATGCGCTCCGGGTGGAAGGCCTCGAGGCCATCCATCTTCTCCGAGACGCCGACGAACTTGATCGGCTTGCCGGTCACGTGGCGCACGGAGAGCGCGGCCCCGCCGCGCGCATCGCCATCCACCTTGGTGAGCACGATGCCGGTCAGCGGCAACGCCTCGTTGAACGCGCGGGCCACGTTGACCGCATCCTGGCCCTGCATCGAGTCCACCACGAAGAGCGTCTCGATCGGCTTCACCGCGGAGTGCAGCGCCCGGACCTCGGCCATCATCGCTTCGTCGATGGCGAGGCGCCCGGCGGTGTCGACGATGAGGACGTCGTGGTAATGGCGCTTCGCCCAGTCGACGGCCGCGCGCGCGATGTCCACCGGTTTCTGCGAGGGATCGGACGGGAATACCTCGACCTCGAGGTTCTTGCCGAGGGTCGCGAGCTGCTCGATGGCGGCCGGCCGGTAGACGTCGGTCGAGACCAGCAGCACCTTCTTTTTCGTGGTGGTCTTGAGGAGGCGCGCGAGCTTCCCGGCGCTGGTGGTCTTGCCCGAGCCCTGCAGGCCGGCGAGCAGGATGATCGCGGGCGGCTGCGTGGCGAAATCGAGCGCGGCGTTGGTGCCTCCCATGAGCGACACCAGCTCCTGGTGCACGACGCCCACCAGCGCCTGGCCCGGCGTGAGGCTGCCGACCACCTCCTGGCCGAGGGCCTTCTCCTTCACCCGGGCGATGAAGTCCTTCACCACCGGGACGCCGGCATCGGCATCGAGGAGGGCGAGGCGGACCTCGCGCAGCATCTCCTGGACGTTGTCGTCGGTGAGGCGCGCATGCCCGCGAAGGGTCTTGACTACGGAGGTGAGGCGTTGCGTGAGGGTGTCTAGCATGGGGATGTAGAATATGGAAATGCCTGATTTGCCTTTGTATTTTAGCACCGCGGGCTGCTGGCTCGTGCTCTCCGGGCTGGCGTGGCGCGCCTCCAGGCCGGCGCTCGCGGGCGCGCGCGTGCCGCGCACCGAGCTGCGCTTCGACACCTTCCTGGTACCCGTGGCGCTGGTGCTCCACGCGATGCTGCTCTACCGCCGCGTGATTGTCCCCGAAGGCCTGGACCTCGCCGTAGCCAACGCGGTGTCGCTGCTGGTCTGGCTCACGGTCGCGATCTACTGGCTGGCGAGCCTCGCCTTCCCGCGACTCTCGGCGATGCTGGGACTCATGGCGCCGCTGGCGCTCATCGCCGTAATGCTCCAGGCCGTGATCCCCACCAGCCACGTGGTGACCTACGGCGGCGACCCGCTGTTCGCGCTCCATTTCGGCATCGCGATGCTCGCCTACAGCCTCTTCATCGTGGCGACGATCCACGCGCTGGTGATGCTGGCCGAGGAGAAATGGCTGCATCGTGGCGTGTTGCCGCCATTCCTGAAGAGCCTGCCCCCGCTGCTCGAGATGGAAGCGCTGCTGTTTCGCATCCTGCTGGCGGCCTTCGTGCTGCTGACGCTCACGCTGGTTTCGGGCGTGTTCTTCTCCGAGCAGCTGTTCGGCAAGGCGTTCAAGGCGTCGCACAAGACGCTCTTCGCCTTCATCTCCTGGTTCATCTTCGGCGGGCTCCTGTGGGGCCACCACTTCCGGGGTTGGCGCGGCCGCAAGGCGGTGCGCTGGATGCTCGTGGGCTCGACCACCCTGCTGCTCGCCTACGTCGGCAGCAAGGTGGTCCTCGAGCTGATCCTGCAGCGCGGGTAGCACGCGATGACCGATCACATCCCGCTCGGCTACCTCTTCATCGCGCTGGTGGCACTGCTGGCGTTCTCGGGCTTCTTCGCCATGTCCGAGACGTGCCTCATGGCGGTGAACCGCTACCGGCTGAAGCACCTGATCCGCGAGGGAAGCGTCGGCGCGCGCCTCGCGGGCGCGCTGCTCGAGCGCACCGACGAGCTGCTTGCGTTCATCCTCGCCGGCAACACCGTCATCAACGCCGCCACCACGATCCTGGTGGCGGAGATCTGCCGGCGGCTCTTCGGGGACGGCGACTACGTGCTCGCCATCGCCACCGCATCGGCGAGCTTCGTGATCCTGGTCTTTGCGGAAATCCTGCCCAAGATCCTCGGCGCCACCCACGCGGAGACGATTGCGCTGGGCGCGTCCTACGTGCTGACCCCGCTCATCCGCGTGACCAAGCCCGTCATGTGGGTCATCAACGTGATCGTGCGCGGCTTCCTCAAGCTGCTGCGCATCAAGCAGGGCAGCGATCCACACTCCAGCCACCTCAGCATGGAAGAGCTGCGCACGCTGGTGCTCGAGGGCGGCAAGTTCATCCCCAAGAAGCACCAGTCGATCTTCCTCAACCTCTTCGAGCTCGAGGACATGACCGTCGACGACACCATGACGCCGCGCGGCCAGATCGAATACCTCGACCTGGAGGACGAGCTGGACGACCTGCGCAATGCATTGTCGACGGCGCACCACACGCGCCTCGTCGTCTGCGAGGGCGGCCTCGACAACGTCGTCGGCGTGATCCACGTCCGCAAGGTGCTGAACGCAACGCGGCGCGACCAGATCGACCTGGCGACCTTGCGCACCATCATCCGCGAGCCCTATTTCGTGCCCGAGGGCACCCCGCTCCTCGACCAGCTGACGAATTTCCAGGACAACCAGCGCCACATGGGCTTGGTGGTGGACGAGTACGGCGAGATCCTCGGCTTGGTCACGCTGAAGGACATCCTCGAGGAAATCGTCGGCGAGTTCACCAGCGCGGCCATCGGCAGCGCGGCGCTCTTCCACCGCGAGACCGACGGCAGCGTGATCGCCGACGGCGCGTGCTCGTTGAGGGTGCTGAACCGCAAGGCGGGGTTCCACTTCCCGCTCGACGGGCCCAAGACCATCAACGGCCTCCTTCTGGAGCAGTTGGAAGACATTCCCGAAGCCGGGGTCAGCCTCATGATGGCGGGGCACCCGGTCGAGATCATGCAGGTGCAGAACCGCATGGTGAAGGTGGTGCGCATCGCGCCGCGCGTGACGCCGGCGGCCGAGGCCGAAGCCGCCTAGCTAGCGCGTGCCGCTGGGATCGCGATAGCGCGCGATCCACGCGCGATCGATGCGGTCCTTCATCCGCCAGACCCATCGCCCGCTCGCCGAGAAACCATCCCATGCGGCGACCGCATGGCGATCCCCGGTCGACACCAGCGACAGGTAGCGCGGCTTGGGAATGTGGGGCTGCAACGGGCGGCCGGCGAGCGCCGCGCGCAGGTTCGCGGCAAGCACCGGCGCCGCGCGCACCGC
Organism: Usitatibacter sp.; assembly: GCA_035525255.1. GTDB lineage: Bacteria > Pseudomonadota > Gammaproteobacteria > Burkholderiales > Usitatibacteraceae > Usitatibacter. The sequence continues at coordinate 2,372 of DATLEL010000277.1, read as the reverse complement.
GAACACGCCCGCCTTCGGCAGGGGATGCCCGAGCTCGTTCACGCAGTCGCCGGCGCCGAGGATGTTCGGGTGCGATGGCGACTGCAGCAAGTCGTTGGTGAGCATGAAGCCGTGATCGTCGCAGGCGATGCCGGACTCCGCGATCCACGGCGGCGCCGTGGCCCCGGTGACCCAGAACACCGCGTCGGTCGCGAACTCGAGCCCGCTGTCGACCCGGATGTAGCCCTCGCCCACTTCGGTCACTGCGCTGCCCAGCTGCGCTTCGACGCCGCGGCGACGCATCGCGTTGCGGAGCCTCGCACGGGCGCCGAGCGGAAGCTCCGGCACCAGCACCGGCTTGTCGCCGATGACGCGCACGTGCGTCGCGACCTCGAAGAGCTCCTGCTGGAAGCGGTGGTTCATGGCGCACGCGATCTCGATTGCCGCCGCGCCCGCGCCCACGACCGTCACCGCCGCCATGCGCCCGTCGCGCGCACGGCCGAGCACCTCGTTGAATCCTTTCACCGCCCGCTCGAGCGGCCGCACCGGCACGGCATGCTTCTCCACGCCCCGCGCCTTGCCGATGAAGGGCACGCTGCCCACGTTGATGGAGAGCACGTCGTACGGAAGCACGGTGCCGTTGGCGCAGATCAGCTCGTTGGCGCGCGCGCTCACCAGCGACACCAGCGCCAGCACCAGGTGGGCCCGCGCGCGCCCTGCGAGCGCGATCAGGTCGATGGTGCAATCGTCGAGCTCGTAGTGCCCTGCGAGGAGGCCCGGCACCATCCCGGAATAGGTGAGCCACGGATACGGCGTGACCAGCGTCACATCCAGGTCGTGGTCGGGATGCTCGGCCAGGTCGCGCAGTACCTCCACGTGCGCGTGGCCACCCCCTGCGAGCACCAGGCGCTTCATCGCCGCGGTCCGAGTGCCAAGTCGCCGAACCAGGCGGTGACCGTGTCGCCGGTCTGGTCCGTATCGACGGAGACGGCGACCCCGCTCACGCGCGGGAGCGAGCCGCCGAACGCCGCCCGGAAATCCTCGGCGACATCGCGCTGCTCCCCGACCCACTCGCCGACGTGTGCGGCGCCGTTGCGCAGCACCACCATGCGGACCCGATCCGAATACGGGTTCCACGCGCTGGTGCCGATGGGATGGCGGTTGTCCCAGACGTAGCAGAGCGCCGCGGACGGCAGCTCGGAGCCGAACAGGACACGGGCGATCACGATGCGCGCGCGGGTGCTGAACGGCAGCTCGGCGAGCGGCACGTCGAAAGTCACGTAGACGCGCGCGGCGTAATCGTCCCCTTCCTTCAGCGCGAGGTCGGCGTCGCGCACCACGCGATCCACCTTCCAGCGCCAGGAAAGAATCGGCGTGATTGCGGGGTCGGCATCGAGCCGCCACACCGCGGAGCCCACCGCGGCCGCGGCTCGCAGCTGCAGCACGGTCGTGTCGCTGTCTTTCACCAGCGCAGGCTCGGCGCGGGCCACATGCCGCAATCCCACCGAGCGCCATCCCTCGGGCAGCTTGGCGCCGGGAGCGGCAGCGGAGAAGGGCGCGATGGGCGAGGTCATCACGGCAGCGGCGGCGGCGATCGCCAGGCAGGCCATCGGCACCGCCAGGGCTCGCTTCAGGAGAGCACCTCGTCCAGCAGCCCTTCACGCCGCAGGCGCGCGTAATCTTCCGGCCGGTCCACGTCCCACAGCGTCGGCAGCTCGAGCCACGGCTGGCGCGAAGCGGCGAGGCGCTCGCGCGTCTGCGCCATCACCGCCGCGGTTCCCCACTCGACGCCGGAGAAGAGCGCCTCGCAGCGGCGCGACAGGCCCACCAGCACGTAGCCGCCATCCTCGGCCGGGGCGATGACCGCGTCATGGTTTCGCAGCGCCGCCGCCGCATGAGCGAGGGCTCCCGGCGTGATCGCCGGACAGTCGCTCCCGATCAGCACCAGCGCGGCGCCCTCCCCGAGCACCGTTTCGAACGCGTGCCGCATCCGCTCGCCCAGATCCGCGCCCTGCTGCCTGCGCAGCCGCGCGCCGAACTGCGAGGCGCACGCCGCGAAGAATTCATGGCTCTCATCGGGCGCGCACCACAGCTCCACGGGGCCCACGCCGGAGCGCACCGCGCTCGCAAGCGCCTGCCTCACCAGCCCCGCGTGCAGGCTTGCGGCACCATCGGCTCCCAGCACCGGAGCGAGCCGTGTCTTGACCGCGCCCGGTACCGGCGCCTTGGCGAAGACTGCGATGCGCGCGGCCTCAGGACGACGTGCGTTCGACGTCATAGCGGCGCGCGAGGCGGTGCGGATCCGCGCCAAGCGCGTAGGCGAGGCGCAAGCGCCACATGAGGAGGATGGTCCGCAGCGTGCCGTGGCGCTCCCAGCGCCGGCCGGAGGTGAG
>DATLEL010000363.1:0-2900 GCA_035525255.1 Usitatibacter sp. | reverse complement strand
GCGGAGTGCATCGTCGTCACCTCGCCGCAATACCTGGAAGCGAGCGAGCCGCTGCGGCCATGGCGGCACAAGTGCCAGGTGGTGCCGCTTGGCGTGGCCCCCGGGCGACTGCCACAAGTGGACGAAACGGCGGCGCAGGCGCTGTGGCGCGAGGGCAGCCTGCGCGTGCTCGCCGTGGGCCGCCTCACCTACTACAAGGGATTCGAGACGCTGGTGCGCGCGGTGGCCGAGGGCTCCGGCCGTCACCAGCTCGCGATCGTGGGTGAGGGCGAGGAGCGCGCTAAGTTGGAGCGCATCCTGGGCGATGCGCCCCACGGCGATTCCGTGAAGCTGATGGGTGAAGCGGACGACGCGACGCTGCTGGGCCTCATGGCGACCTGCGACGTGTTCTGCCTCCCTTCCATCGAGCGCACCGAGGCGTTCGGCATCGTGCTGCTGGAAGCGATGCGCTACGGCAAGCCGCTATTGGTGAGCGACCTGCCGGGCAGCGGCGTGAGCTGGGTGGCGCGCCAGGGCCAGAATGCGATGGTGGCACCGCCGCGCGACGCGGCTGGTTGGCGAGCCGCGCTCGAGGAGATGGAGCGCCAGCCGGTGCAGCGGCAGCTGCTGGGGCGGCTCGGGCGCGAGCGCTATGAGCGCGAGTTCGACATCGCGAGCGTGCAGCGCGAGATCGAGCGGATCTACGTCCTGGCGCTGCGGGTGGAAGCCGAAGAGCAGGCGGCGCGGCTGATCGATGTAAGTACCGAAGCGCCGTTCGACGACGACGTCCCCACGGAGCGCTCCGACCGGCTGCTGGTGGTGATCCCGGCGCTGAACGAGGCCGACTGCATCGGCGAGGTGATCGCGCAAACCCGCGCGCATCCTGGCGTCGACGTGCTCGTGATCGACGACGGCAGCAGCGACGAGACCGCGGCGGTGGCGATGCTGAACGGCGCGAAAGTGCTGCGCGCGCCGCTGTGGCAAGGCGCGTGGGGCGCGATCCAGACCGGCATGCGCTACGCGGTGCGCCACGGCTATCGCGCGGTGGTGACGATGGACGCCGACGGCCAACACGAGCCCGGCTATCTCCCCTCGCTGGTGGAAGCGAGCCGCGATGCCGACGTGGTGATCGCGGCGTGCCCCAGCCGCGGCAGCCGCGCGCGCCACATCGCATGGTCGTACTTCCGCATGCTCACGGGGCTCAGCTTCGACGACCTCACGTCGGGGTTCCGCTACTACAACGCCGACGCATACCGCATCCTCGCGACCGAGGAAGCCACTTTGCTAGACTATCAGGACATCGGCGTGCTGCTGCTGCTGCGCGGCGCGAACCTCAGGATCGCCGAGGTCGCGGTCGCGATGAACCCGCGCAAGAGCGGGGCGTCGCGTGTCTTCTCCTCGTGGTGGACCGTGGCGCGCTACATGGCCGAGACCACCCTGCTGTGCCTCTCCCACTGGAAACCGCGCGCCCGCCACGCTAGATGAAGGACTATTACCTCACCGTCCTGGTCATCGGCTTCGGGCTCGCCGGCATGATCCTGTACCTGGTGCGGCGCGACCACATCTACATCCGCCAGGGCGTGTTCTGGATCCTGGTGGCGGTGATCTCGACGCTGTTCGGCGTCTACCCGGCGTTCATCGATATCCTCGGCGGCGCGCTCGGCGTGGCGTACCCGCCCACGCTGCTCTTCCTCGGTGCCATCATCGTCCTCATCCTCAAGGCGCTGCTCGGCGACATCGCGCTCACCAAGCTGCGCCGCGACCTGCGCCGCTTGAACCAGCGCATCGCGCTCCTCGAGACCTCGGAGCTGCTGCCGCGGACCCAGGAGCGGCGGGATGAATGACGGCCGCGGCTAGCGCGCCCGATTCACCGCGCATCGGCCAGATCGATGCGCTGCGCGCGATAGCCGCGCTGCTGGTGCTGGTGACGCATGCGACGGAAGTCTTCAAGCCCGCCGCCGACGCCGCGGCGCGGAACGTCTGGCTGCACGACATCGCGCACGTGATGGACTTCGGGCGCATCGGCGTGGTGGTGTTCTTCATGATCAGCGGCTACGTGGTGGCCAACACCCTCTCCAACCCCGCGACGACGGTGCCGCGCTTCGTGCTGCGCCGCTTGTTCCGGCTCTATCCCCTCTACTGGGTTTCGGTCGCTGCGGCGTGCCTGTGGATGGTGCCCGGCCCGATCGACCCACCGACGCTCGCGGCAAACCTCACGATGCTCCCCACGCTCTTCGGCAAGGAGCCGTACATGGGGCTCTACTGGACGCTCGAGACTGAGCTCGCGTTCTATCTCATTGCGCTGGTGCTTCTCGGCGTGCGCCTGCTGCGCAATCCCATGGCGCTTCTCGTGCTCGCGTGCGCACTCATCGCGTGCTTCGCTGCGTTCATGTTCGGCGTCGTCCCGGCGCCGGCCAACCTGTCGTGGAAGTCGTTCCCGCTCAACCTCACGTTCATGCTGGTCGGCATCCTCGCCTTCATCGGCAACCGCAGGATGCTCGCCGCCGCGGTCGTCGTTGCACTGGCGCCCTCCGCCTTCGCGCTGCTGCGCTTCTTCGCGAGCGGCAGCCCCGACGACCTGCGCTGGGGCCTCGCCTATCCCTCGGCGGTGCTGGTGTTCCTCGCGATCTGCAACAGCCGGCGCATGCCGGTGGAGCCGCTCGCGACGCTGGGCCTGGTCAGCTACTCGATGTACCTGCTGCATCCCTTCGCGCTGATGCTGGTGAGCGGTGTGCTCGTCCCGGCGAATGTCCTGGTGGAGAAGCTCGGGATGACCGGCGCGGTCGGTGTCGCCGTGGTGGCGACGATCCTGGTGGCGGCATTCACGTACCGGGTGGTGGAGCGGCCGTTGAACGCGTATGCGCGCCGCGTCACCGCACGATCGCGGCCGCTCGCGACTAAGGGATAATGCCGGGCATGAA
>DATLEL010000269.1:0-6013 GCA_035525255.1 Usitatibacter sp. | reverse complement strand
AGGAGCGGGAATCCGATCATCGTCGCCTTCGCAGCGAGAAGCCGATCGTCCTGGTCGTCGCCGTGGTAGCCCGGAACGATCGGTACGCCCGCTTTCTCCATGATGGCCTTGGCGCGGTCCTTGAGGCCCATCTTCGCGATCGCCTCGGGCGTCGGGCCGATGAACACCAGCCCCGCTTCCTCCACGGCGCGGGCGAAGTCCTCGTTCTCCGAGAGGAATCCGTAGCCGGGGTGGATCGCCTGCGCTCCGCAGGCGCGCGCGACCTCGATGATGCGATCGCCGCGCAGGTACGACTCCGAGGGGCGCGGCCCGCCGATGAGGTATGCCTCGTCGGCCCGCTCCACGTGCAGCGCGTGGGCGTCGATGGAGGAATGGACCGCGACGGTGCGGATCGCGAGGCGGCGGCAGGTGCGCATCACGCGGCAGGCGATCTCGCCGCGGTTGGCGATCAGGATCTTGTCGAACATCGGCCGTTATTCTGGCACAGCGCCCCGCAGCGGCCGGCGGGGCACCCGCGCGGCCCGCCTAGAACGGACCGGTGACGCCGCCGCTTTCGCCCTGGTGCCAGAACTGGCCGTTGCCCACGAACACGGTGCCGTTGGGGAACAATACCGATCGGCCATCCGTGGCGCCCGGATCCGGGTAGGCCGGGTAGGAGGGATAGGGGTAGCCGAAAATCGCCCGGTTGCTCACCAGCGGCTCCATCGCCGTGAGGCGCGCATCCGCCGGCGTGCTGCCACGCAGCTCGAAGCGAAGCAGGCCGCTATACGCCCACGGGAATGGCGCCGAAGGGCCGCTGCCGTACATCGGCGCGTAGCCGTCGCTCACGCTGGCGGGAATCGCGATGCGCGTGAGGTCGGGACCCATCGCGAGGGAACTGAAGGCATGGTGATGCTGCAGCAGCGCCGACTGGCTGCCGCGCTTGCCGATCACCAGGCGCTGCTTCTCCACGGGCTTGCCGGCGTCGCTCACGTCGTACAGCGCCATTTGCAGGCCCTGGTACCACGCGAACTGGCCGCCGTCGCCGAAATCGAGGGCAGGAACCGTGTCCTTGCCGAAGCCCAGCAGCAAGCCGTTGGGCAGCGGATGCAGGTATTCGGAGAAGCCGGGGATCTCGAGCGCGCCCGCGATCCGCGGATCGCTGCTGTTCGAGAGATCGACCACGTAGAGCGGATCGACCTTCTTGAAGGTGACCGCGTAGAGGCGATCTCCGACGAAGCGCGTGCCATGCAACTGCTCGCCAGGCTTGCCGAGGGACTGCGGGCGATTGGCATTGGGAAGCCACGACAGGGTCTTCAGCAGCCCGGGCGCGACGGTCGAGGGCTCGAGGATGGTGAGCCGGTTGCGCTGCTCGCCCCCCCAGATCCCGTTGCTCGAGGTGGTGACGACGCGCAGCTTGCCCTGGTGCTCGCTCAGGCGGAACGGGGCCTGGTCCGGGTTGCCCGCGAGATAGCCTTCGACAGTGCTCGACCCGACGATCGACATCGACTCCCTGCCCAGCCGGACCTGGTGCATGTCCGTGCGCGACATGGGCGGCTCCGGCAGCAGCGTGCCGAAGGTATTGCGCAGCTCGGTACGCGAGCTCGCTACGAAAAGGTTGTCCGTGGAGACGTAAACGGTTTCGACCGGGCCCGCGATGGCCATGGACTGCACGATGCGGCGCTGGTCGAGGTCGATGGCGGTGATCAGGATCAGGTCGGCGGTCGGCTTGCGCGAACCCAGCGGCGGCGCGTACACCTGCGGGGCCTGCACGATTGCCGCCAGGCTGCCATCGGTCACGCGCGCCTTCGGCAGCATTGTGTCGAGCGCCACCGTGGCGAGGATCTCGTCGTTGGCGGCGCGCTGGGCCGGCGTATAGGCGTTGAACGTGAATCCCGGGAGGTAGGGCGTGAAGCGCGAGACGAGGTAGAGCTTCGAGCCTACCCGGCGGCTGGAGACGATGTACCCGTCGATGTCGGCGCGCCAGCGCGAGACCGGCTGCTCGGGCGAGGAGATGTCCAGGATCTCCACCTGCGTGAGGCCGTTGGTCCACTGCGCGCCGCTCGTCCACCAGGCATACGCGTAGCTGAAGCTCTGCGATCCATGCACCGAGATGAGGTTGCTGCCATAAAGGTACAGCCCCGCGATGCCCATGGGCGTCTGCGACCCGGTGCCGATGTCGACCAGGCCCACGGCCTTGGCGGAGGCCCCTCCGCCTTCCACGCGCGCCACGCGCACCGTGGGGTTGCGCCGGGTGCCATTGGAATAGCCGTAGGTATAGATGTGCGTGCTGGTCGATTGCACCAGCGCGGCTTCGTCAACCCCGGCCTCCTGCAGGTTCGTCGAGGAGACCGGCGGCACGCTCGCCACGGTGGGCGCGGGCGGCGGGGAGAAATCCACCCCCTGGTATACGGGCGTGGAAAGCAGGCCGGCGGCGAGATAGCTGCGCAGCGCGGCCGCGTCGAAGCTCGCCAGCTGGCGGTCCGCGGCGCGCATCGACGCGGGGCGGCTCAGTTGCGACAGGTTCGCGCCGTCGATGCCGAGGCCGCTGGCCATGGCGAGGGTGGTGCGGTCGCGCAGCGTGAGGCTCGCCTCGCCGCGGAAGTCGAAGGAGACGCGTCCCGCGGGCACGGTGTTGGGCTGGCGGTACGCGCACCACGGGCAGGCGCCGCTCGAGACCGAGAGCGCCACGCTGCCGCTGCCGCGCTCGAAGCCCGCGGCCCACGTGGGCTCGCCGGCCGCGTCGTAGGTGAAGAGCGCGGCACCGGTGACATCGCCTTGTTCGAGTAGCGTGAGTCCCCATCCGGAATTCGCGGCGTCGAACCAGGTGCCGCTGCGGTCGATCTCGTTCACCACGCCCGACTGGATGAACGGCTCGACCTTGGCGGTGCCGCGTTGCGAGCCGATCTCCCACGCGACCTCGGCGGATTCCGAATTCGCGGGCGTGAGCTTCAAGCTCCCGGCGACCACGGGCTGCACCTTGCGGCCATTCAGCCAACGGTGCTTCATCAGCGGCCACGACTGCTGGCCGAGGCTGTCCTGCGTGCCCTGCGCGGTGTACCACGTCGGCCGGCCGGCCTCGTCGAAGGTGTACCAGATGACCATCACCTGGCCTGCCGCATTGAACATCTCGAAACCGCTTCCGGAGCGGGAGGGATCCCACCAGAGACCCTGGGCGAAGGGCGAGCGGTCCGCCACCGATGCGGCCCACGCGCCCGAGCAGGCGAAGAGTGCCGCGAGACCCAGCAATGCGCTCTTGAGTTTCATGTTTTATCCCCTCCCGGCGGCGGATGGCACATTGTCCCGCCCGCCGTCGACACGCGCAAGCGCGTCAGATACCGGGCGGCGGCTCGTTGGCGATGATCGCTTCGGGTTCCGGGGGCACCCAGGAAGGGTTGCGCTTCTCGAGGAATGCGGTGACGCCCTCGCGTCCTTCGGGAGAGGCGCGCAGCCGCGCGATCCGCTCCGCGGTGTCCTGGATCAGCTCGCTGGTCACCGGCTTGCCCGCGACCGCGCGGATCAAATCCTTCGCCTCGCGCTGCGCCGTGGGGCCGGCTTCCAGCAGCAGGTCGCAGAGGGTGCCCAGCTGCTCGTCCATGTCGCCATCGCTGGTGGCGATGTCGTGCACCAGGCCGAGGCGCCACGCTTCGGCGGCGTCGAAGCGCTCGGCGGTGAGGAAATAGCGGCGCGCCGCGCGCTCGCCGATCGCGGCCACCACGTACGGGGATATCACCGCCGGGATCAGGCCCAGCTTGGTTTCCGACAGCGCGAAAGTCGCCGCTTGCGACGCGACCGCGATGTCGCAACACGCTACCAGCCCCACGCCGCCGCCGTATGCCGCCCCGTGCACGCGGGCGATGGTCGGCTTGCGCAGGTGGGCGAGGGTGCGCATGAGGGCGCCCAGGCCCATGGCATCGCGCACGTTCTCTTCCTTCGAGAAGCCCGCCATGCGCTTCATCCAGTTCAAGTCCGCGCCGGCGGAGAAGGACTTGCCCGCTCCCGAGAGCACCACCAGGCGGACGCTGTCCTCGGCCTCCATGGAACGCAAGGCATCGGTGAGCTCGCCGATCAGCACGTCGTCGAACGCGTTGTGGCGCTCGGGACGGTTCATGGTGATGAGGCCGATGGGGCCCTGGTGCTCGATCGCGAGTGAAGTGCTCATGGGGTCGTTACATCCTGAAGACGCCGAAGCGCGTCTCCTCCATCGGTGCATTGCGTGTCGCGGCGAGCGCGAGGCCCAGCACCCGGCGCGTATCCGCCGGATCGATGACGCCGTCGTCCCACAGGCGCGCGCTGGCGTAGTACGGGTGGCCCTGGCGCTCGTACTGCTCGCGGATCGGCGCCTTGAATTTCTCTTCCTCGCCCGCGCTCCACTGGCCCCCCTTGCCCTCGATGCCATCGCGCTTCACCGTCGCGAGCACCGAGGCCGCCTGCTCGCCGCCCATCACCGAGATGCGCGCGTTCGGCCAGGTCCAGAGGAAGCGCGGGTTGAAGGCGCGCCCGCACATGCCGTAGTTTCCCGCGCCGAAGGAGCCGCCGAGGATCACCGTGAGCTTGGGCACTTTCGCGCACGACACCGCGGTCACCATCTTCGCGCCGTCCTTGGCGATGCCGCCGCTCTCGTACTTCCGGCCCACCATGAAGCCGGTGATGTTCTGCAGGAACAGCAATGGAATTCCGCGCTGCGCCGCGAGCTCGATGAAGTGCGCGCCCTTCAGCGCCGACTCCGAGAACAGGATGCCGTTGTTGGCGAGGATCGCGACCGGGTGGCCGTGCAGGTGCGCGAAGCCGGTGACGAGCGTGGTGCCGTAGAGCGACTTGAATTCATGGAACTCGGAGCCGTCGACGAGGCGCGCGATGATCTCGCGCACGTCGAAAGGCTGGCGCGGATCCTTGGGGATGATGCCGTAGAGGTCGGAGGCGGGGTAGCTGGGTTCCAGCAGCGGACCCTCCCCCCCGCCCCCGCCCACGCCACGTTCCACTCCCTGGGCGCGCGAGTGAGGGGGAGCAGCGTGGCGAATGATCTCGCGCGCGATGGCGAGCGCATGGCGATCGTCGTCGGCGAGGTGGTCGGTGACGCCGGAGGTGCGGGAGTGCACGTCGCCGCCGCCGAGCTCCTCGGCGGTGACCACTTCACCGGTTGCGGCCTTCACGAGGGGGGGGCCCCCGAGGAAGATCGTCCCCTGGTTCTTGACGATGATCGATTCGTCGCACATCGCCGGCACGTAGGCGCCGCCCGCGGTGCACGAGCCCATCACCACGGCGACCTGGGGCACGCCGAGCGCCGAGAGGTTGGCCTGGTTGTAGAAGATGCGGCCGAAGTGATCCTTGTCGGGGAATACCTCGTCCTGCAGCGGCAGGAAGGCGCCGCCGGAATCCACCAGGTAGACGCAGGGCAGCCGGTTCTGCGCGGCGATCTCCTGGGCGCGCAAATGCTTCTTCACCGTGAGCGGATAGTAGGTGCCGCCCTTGACGGTTGCGTCGTTGGCGACGATCACCACCTCGCGCCCCTCCACGCGTCCGATGCCGGTGATGATGCCCGCCGCCGGCGCCTCGTCGCCGTACATGCCGAATGCCGCCAGCTGCGAGAGCTCGAGGAAGGGCGTGCCGGGATCGAGGAGGGCACGCACGCGCTCGCGCGGCAGCAGCTTGCCGCGGGCGGTGTGCTTCTTCTGGGCTTCGGCGCCTCCCCCTTCGGCCACGCGCGCCACCTGGGCGCGAAGGTCGTCGACCAGCGATCGGTGGTGGGCGGTGTTTTCGAGGAACGCCGGGGAGGACGTGTCGAGCCGGCTCTTGAGGCGCGCCATCAGGCGTCCGCGGTGTTCTGCGCGAGCTCGCGCTGGGCGAGCTTCACCCACTCCTGCTCGGACTCGAGCGCGCTGCGGCGGGCATTGGCGGCGACCACGTTGAACATCTCCTTCGCCTCGGCCTCGCGCCCGAGGCGCTTCAGCAGCCGCGCATAGCGGTACTTCGCCTCGAAGCCCACGAAGCGCTCATGCAGTGCCGTGTACGCGGCGAGAGCGCGGTCGGTGCG
>DATLEL010000361.1:0-2614 GCA_035525255.1 Usitatibacter sp. | reverse complement strand
TGCAGAAAGCGCCGAAGACCAGGAAGCCATGAAAGAGAAGTCACCTCCATTCCGCACGGGCACCGTCGCCATCGTCGGGCGCCCCAACGTCGGCAAGTCCACGCTGCTCAACCAGATCATCGGCGCGCACGTGGCGATCACCTCGCGCAAGGCGCAGACGACGCGCCACCGCATCATGGGAATCCACACCGACAAGGAATCGCAGTTCGTCTTCGTGGACACGCCCGGCTACCAGACGCAGCACCAGAATGCGCTGAACCGCGAGATGAACCGCACCGTGGGCCAGGTGATGGCCGAGGTCGATGCCATCGTGCTGGTGATCGATGCGGTGGGCTGGGACGAACGCGATGCGCCGGTGCTCGCGCTGCTGCCGAAGGAAGCCCCCGTGGTGCTGGCGCTCAACAAGGTCGATCGCATCGACGACAAGTCGCGCGTGGCCGAGACCCTGAAGGAGGCGACGTCGCGCCGCGACTTCGCGGCGTACGTGCCGCTCAGCGCCGAGAAGGGCAAGAACGTGGGCGCGCTGCTGGGCGAAGTGCGCAAGCTGCTGCCCGAGGCCGAGGCGATGTACCAGGAGGACGAGATCACCGATCGCCCGGAGCGCTTCCTCGCCGCCGAGCTGGTGCGCGAGCGCATCTTCCGCCTGCTGGGCGACGAGCTCCCGTACACCATGGCGGTCGTCGTCGACAGCTTCGAGGTCGAGGGGAATCTGCGCCGCATTGCCGCCACCATCTTCGTCGACAAGGAGAACCACAAGGCGATGGTGATCGGCGAGAAGGGGGCGACACTGAAGCGCATCGGCACCGAGGCGCGCCATGCCATGGAAGCGCTCTTCGGCTCCAAGGTGTTCCTGGAGACCCACGTCAAGGTGAAGAGTGGCTGGGCCGACAACGACGCCGCCCTTCGCCAGCTCGGCTATCGCTAGCCGTCATTCCCGCGTCGGCGGGAATCCAGCACATGGATAAAGGCTACGTCCTCCACACCTATCCCTACCGCGAGACCAGCCTGATCCTGCAGGTCTGGACCGAGAAGCACGGCCGCATGGGACTGGTGGCCAAGGGCGCGCGGCGGCCGAAGTCCGCGAGCCGCGTGGTGCTGGTGCCATTCCAGCCGCTGACGCTCGACTGGTTCGGGCGCAGCGAGCTACGCACCCTGAAGACCGCGGAGCCCACGTCGCCCGCCACGCCGCTCGCAGGGCAGAGCCTGCTCTCCGCGTTCTACCTCAATGAGCTGCTGCTGAAGCTCACCACGCGCGACGATCCGCACGAGGGGTTGTTCGCGGCGTACGACGAAGCGATCACGGGACTGAGGCAGATCTCGCGCGACGCGCGCTACGACCTGGTCGAGCCGGTATTGCGGCGCTTCGAGCTGAAGCTGCTGCAGGAGCTGGGGTATGCCGTGGAGCTCACGCGCGAGGCGGTCACGCATGCTCCCATCGTGGCGGAGCGCGAGTACCTGTACGTCGTGGAACGGGGCCCGATGCCCGCGCCCGAGAGGGGAGAAACGCCGGTGAATGCGGTAAGATTGCGCGGGCTCACGCTCATCGACCTGGAAAGCGGACGGCTCGACGACGCGGCCACCGTCGCGCAGGCGAAACAGCTCATGCGGCTGCTCATCAACCACTCCCTCAACGGCCAGGAGCTCGCCACCCGCGCGATGGTGCGCGACCTGCAACGCCTGGAAGACAGCTTGTGATCGAGCTCGGCGTCAATATCGACCATGTGGCCACGGTGCGGCAGGCGCGGCGCACTTACGAGCCGGACCCGGTGTGGGCCGCGGTCGAGGCGCACCTCGGAGGCGCGGACGGCATCACCGTCCACCTGCGCGAGGACCGCCGCCACATCCAGGACCAGGACGTGCGCCGCCTGCGCGAGCTCACCCACATCAAGCTCAACCTCGAGATGGCCGCTACCGACGAGATGGTCGGCATCGCGGCGCAGATCCAGCCCGAGATGGCGATGCTGGTCCCCGAGGGCCGCCAGGAAGTCACCACCGAGGGCGGTCTCGACATCGTCGCGCGCGAGCAGCACCTGAAGGATGCGGTGGCGCGGCTCGCGGACGCGGGCATCGTCACCAGCGTTTTCATCGACGCGGACCTGCCGCAGGTCGAGGCGGCGGCGCGCATCGGGGCGCGTGTGTGCGAGATCCATACCGGGCCGTACGCCCACGTATTCCACTCGCGTGGCCGCGATGCGGAAGGCAAGCCGGTGCTGAAGGAGATCGAGAAGATCGCCCGCGCCGGCGAAGCCATCCGTGCGCTCGGCATGCGCTTCAACGCGGGGCACGCGCTCAACTACGCCAATGTGACGCCGATCGCGCGCCTTGCGGGAATCCGCGAGCTCCACATCGGCCATGCGATCGTCAGCCGCGCCGTGTTCATCGGCATGCGCGAGGCGGTGCGCGAGATGAAGTCGTTGATGACGCTCGCCGCCGCGGGATCGCGATGATCGTGGGCATCGGGACCGACGTGGTGTCGATCGCGCGCATCCAGGGCGTGCTCGACCGCCATGGCGAGCGCTTCGTGAACCGGGTGCTCACGCCCGACGAGCGCGTGCGCTACGCGAAGACCAAGGCCAAGGCGAGCCACCTCGCCAAGCGCTGGGCCGCCAAGGAA
>DATLEL010000251.1:0-5593 GCA_035525255.1 Usitatibacter sp. | reverse complement strand
GGCACCCCGGGCCATGACGGGGGCATGCGCATCGCGAACTTCAACGATGACTTCCTCGGCGTGGCGCCCGACGTGGGGGCCAGCGAAGCCGGCGCGCCGCCGATGCGCTTCGGGCTTGCGGCCTCGCCGGGCTCCTCGGTCTCCGCGTCGCCGGGCGCCGATCTCTCGGTATCGCAATCGGCGAGCGCCAATCCGGCCGCCACCGGCAAGGACGTGATGTTCACGCTGGCCGCGGGCAACGCGGGCCCGGCCGCTGCGAGCGGGGTGAGCGTGGTGGATTCGCTGCCGCCGGGATGGACGTTCGTATGGGCGTCGCCGGGCTGCGCGCATAGCGCGGGCACGGTCACCTGCACCGTGAGCACCCTCGCCAATGGCGCCGGGGTGACTTTCAAGATAGTCGCGCGCCCCTCGGCGCCGGGCTCCGCCACCAATACGGTGACGATCACGGGCGCGCAGTTCGATTCCTCCACCGGGAACAACGCGAGCTCCTTGACGGTGGGCGTGAATGCCTCGCCGCCTGGCACACTCGCGATCCGCTACCGGCTCTACAGCCCTGTCACCCAGGAGCATCTCTTCACCACCGACCGGAACGAATACGACACGCTTGGCGCGCAGGCAGGCACCTGGAACCAGGAGGGTGAAGCCGGCAAGGTGCTGAACAACCCCGGCACGTTCAACGGCGTGACCGCCGTGCCTTACTACCGGCTCTACAACACCCAGACGCGCTGGCATCACTGGACCACCGACGCCAACGAGTACTACACCCTCATCCAGTTCGCGCAGTTCAACGCCGAGGGTGTAGACGGCTACCTGCTGCCCACCAATACGACGGGCGCCACGCAGCTCTATCGCCTGCTGTATCCCGATGGCCGCGGCCTGCACCACTGGACCATCGATTCGGTCGAATACGACATCCTCATCAGCCAGTACGGCTGGATCGGGGAAGGCGGCTCGGGCTTCGTGATCAGGTAATAGCGCGAGCGCTACGCGCCGGGAGGCGTGTCCTACAGTACGATCCAGTCGCGGCCGACGGGAGGGCGACCCCTCTCCGACAGAATCGTCGCCCCGCAACAGCGACGATTGTCATCGACTTACTGACAAGCGTCGCGCCGATGCGCTCCACCCGTTTCATTGCTTTTGCCGCGCTCGTGCTCGCACAACTCGGCGCCACGGGTTTAGCCCAGACGAGCACGCTTACGCGGAAGGTCCTCGATCCCAACGCCACCGCCGACATGGCGCTCACCCAAGCGGTGGACTCCGACATCAACGGCAGCGGGAAGGATTCCGTCTTCACGCTGGTCGCCACCAACAATGGCCCGCAGATCGCAACGGGCGTCACCGTGAAGGTGACGCTGCCTTCCAACGGTGCATTCATCTGGGCGAGCAGCGGCTGCACCGAGGCTTCGGGCGTCGTGACGTGCACCCGCGACCAGCTCGCCAATGGCGAAACTGCTCAGTTCCGCCTCGTCCTGCGCGCGGCCGCCGCCGGCAGCCTCACCAGCGACGCGCGCGTATCGGCGGCGCAGTTCGATCCCTCGGGCGCCAATGACCGGAGCATCCGCACGGTGACCATCACCGCGTCGCCCGCTGCGGCCGCGATCATCCGCTATCGCCTATATAGCCCGGTCACGCAAGAGCACCTCTTCACCACCGACGTGAACGAATACCGCTTCCTCGGGACGCAGACCGGCAACTGGAAGCAGGAAGGCGAATCCGGCAAGGTGCTCGACAATCCGGGTTCGTATGATGGCGTGACGGCCCAGCCCTATTACCGCCTATACAACACGGCCTCGCGCTGGCACCACTGGACCACGGACCCCAACGAGTACTACACCCTCGCAGGGTCCGCCCCGTGGCAGGCCGAAGGCGTCGACGGCTACATCCTGCCGCAGCTCACTGCGGGCACCACGGCGCTCTACCGCCTGCTCTATCCCGACGGCCGCGCCCTGCATCACTGGACCATCGATGCGAACGAATACCGCACGCTCGTCGCGACCTACGGATGGATTGGCGAAGGTGGAACGGGGTACGTGATCCCGATCGCGCCACCGCTGCCGACCAACGACAAGCGCGTCGAGGACAACAGCGGGGCCGTGGCCTTCAGCGGCCCCTGGACGCAAAGCTCGGCGCTCTATGGATGGAGCGGCGGCTCGGCCATGCAATCGTCCACGGCCGGCGCCCGGGCCTCGTTCTCGTTTTCGGGGACTTCCGTGCGCTGGATCGGAGCCCGCGGCCGCACCCATGGAATCGCCACGGTGAGCGTGGACGGAGGACCGCCGCGGGAAGTGAGCCTCTTCGCGCGCCCGACCGATGAGGTCCACACGCCCGTCCTCACCATCAGCGACTTGAGCGCGGGCGAGCACACGTTGACCATCACGGTGGCGGGCCGGCCGGACCCCCAAGGCGAGGGCAGCGTCGTGGTGGTGGATGCGTTCGATATCCAGCCGGGGACGACCGTGTCGCACTGGCAGGACACGAACCCCGGCCTCCAGTACAGCGCCGGCTGGACCAAGTCGACCATCTATGAACCCTATAGCGGCTCGGGTGTCGCGAACGCACCGGAGCTTCCCGTGACCGCGCAGGAGACCGGGACCGCGGGTGCGACAGTGACGGTGCCGTTCCGCGGCACGGGAATCAGCTGGATCGGCTACCGCGGGCCCGATGCCGGCATCGCCACGGTGCGCGTCGATAGTGGTGCCGCGAGCGAGGTCGACCTGTACTCGCCGGTCGCGACGTACCAACCGATCGTGTTCACCGCATCGAAGCTCGCCGATGCGAATCACACATTGACGATCACAGCGACCGCCCGCAGGAGCGCGGCATCAACGGGCGCACGGGTGGTCGTCGACGCGTTCGACGTGGTCACCCCCGGACGGCGCTACGAGGAATACGACCCCTCGATCGTTTATGTCGGCAAGTCGTGGACACCCCACAACGACGCGCGGGTGTGGAGCGAGGGTGCCACCGCCACGTCCAACGAGCCGGGCGCCACCGCCACCTTCAGCTTCACCGGGACGTCGGTGAGCTGGATCGGCTGCATGAAGGGCAGCGCCGGGGGGACCGCGGACGTCTTCATCGACGGCGTTTTCCAGCAGCGCGTGGTGCTGAACGAGAACTATCCGATCGAGGGATACCAGATGACGGTGTTCCGGAAGGAAGGACTGCCCTACGGGCCGCATACGCTCAACCTCCAGGTGGTCAACACCAATGGGTCGTATGTGGTCGTGGATGCGTTCGACGTTCGCTGACGCGCGGACAGCTCATTCGTCGGGCTTGTCCGGCACGCTCTGCAGGCGGCGGGTGCCGCCTTCCACCGCGCGCAGCTCGATGATCTCCGCCTCGCGCGAAGTAGCGCCGAGCTCCTTGAACTTGCGCGCCGAGACGAGCACGCGACTTTCAAAGGACGCGATGGCGGAGTTGTAGCAATCCGTCGCGGCGCCGAGGGACTTGCCGACGCGCGCGAGGTGGTCCGCCATCACGCCGAGGCGTCCGTGCAGCTCCTGCCCCAGCTGGCTGATCTCGCGCGCATTCTCCGCGATGGCTTCCTGGCGCCAGCCGTACGACGCCGCCTTGAGGAGCGCCATCAGCGACGCGGGCGAGGCGATGATCACGTTCTGTCCGAAACCGTTGTCGAGGAGCTCGGGATCGGCTTCGAGCGCCGCGCTGAAAAACGCTTCGCCGGGAATGAACATCACCACCACTTCCGGCGTGGGCTGGAACTGCTCCCAGTAGGATTTCTTCGCCAGAGACTCGAGGTGGCGGCGCATGAGCTGCGCGTGCAGCAGGATCTTCACCTTGCGCAGCTCGTCGGTGCCGGCCTCGTGGGCGTCCATGTAGGCGCTGATGGGCGCCTTGGAATCCACCACGATCTGGCGGTTGCCCGGGAGCTTCACGATGAGGTCGGGCCGCAAGCGCCCTTCTTCCCCCTCGGCGGACTGCTGCTCGACGAAGTCGCAGTGCGGCATCATCCCGGCCATCTCGACCACGCGGCGCAGCTGGATCTCGCCCCAACGGCCGCGCACGTGGGGCTGGCGCAACGCCTTCACCAGGTTGCCGGTTTCGTCGCGCAGCTGCGTCTGTACCTCCGCCATCTGCACGAACTGCTGGCGCATCTCGCCGTAGGCCTGCTCGCGCGCGCGCTCGAGAGACGCGATCTTCTCGTCCACCTTCTCGAGCGAAGCGCGCACCGGGGCCACCAGCGCGTCGATGGCGATCTGGCGCTTCTCGAGGTCGCCGCGGGCGCCCTGCTGGAACTCGGCGAGCGAGGCGCGCGCGAGATCGAGGAACGACTGGTTGTTGCTCTTCAGCGCATCGGCGGAGAGCGACTTGAAGCTCATCTCGAAGGCGCGCTGGGCCTCGGTGATGAGCTTGATCTCACGGGCGGACTGCTGGCGCTCTTCCTCCAGGCGCACCTGCAGGTGGTTGGCGCGCTCCTCCAGCGTGGAAGCGCGATTCGAGGTTTCCATCAGCTGCCCGCGCAGGACGCCCGCTTCGCGCTCGAGCTCCGCGGCAAGCACGCTGTAGCGCACCGACTGCTCGCGCAACGGCCCCAGCTGCGCTTCCAGCTCCGTTACGCGCTGCGCATGGCGGCCGGGACGCCCGCGATTCCAAAGCCATGCGAAGCCGAAGCCGGCGGCGCCGCAAGCCACGGCGATGATCGAAATGACGACGACGTTTTCCATGGCGTCATTCTAGACACTCGGGTAGCCCATGGGGTGAGCTAGCATGGAGCCATGCCCGAGCTGCCGGACGTCTGCGCCTACCTCGAGGGACTCGAGCGCCACGTGGTCGGCCGCCCGCTGGAGCAGGTGAAGGTGCTGACACCCTTCCTGCTGCGCTCGTACGATCCGCCCCTCGACGCGATATCGGGACGCACCGTGCGGAGCGTGCGGCGCATCGGCAAGCGCATCGTGCTCGCGTTCGACGACGAGCTCTTCCTCGTGATGCACCTCATGATCGCGGGCCGGCTGCGCTGGCGCCGCCCGGGTGCGAAGCTCGGACTGGGCGGAAAGATCACCGTCGCCACATTCCACTTCGCCCACGGCACCCTTTATTTCACCGAGGCGGGGACGCGCAAGCGCGCCTCCCTCATGGTGGTGCGCGGCGAGGAGGCGCTGCGGGCGCTCGATCCCGGGGGCATCGATCCGCTCTCGGCGAGCTTCGAGGATTTCCACGCGGCGCTGGTCAAGGAGAGCCACACGATCAAGCGCGCGCTCACCGATCCGCACCTCTTCAGCGGCATCGGCAATGCCTATTCCGACGAGATCCTGCACGCGGCGCAACTTTCGCCCCTCAAGCTGACGCGCGCGCTCAGCGACGAAGAGGCGCGGCGGCTCCACAAGGCTACGCGCGTGACCCTGGCGAGCTGGACCGACATCCTGCGCGCCGAGACCGGCGAGGGCTTTCCCGAGGAAGTCACCGCGTTCAGGAAGGACATGGCGGTGCACGGCAAGTACAAGCAGCCCTGCCCCGTCTGCGGCTCGCCGGTGCAGCACATCGTCTACGCCGAGAACGAGTGCAACTACTGCGCCACCTGCCAGACCGGCGGGCGCCTCCTCGCCGACCGCTCCCTCTCCCGCCTCCTCAAGGACGA
>DATLEL010000058.1:0-4255 GCA_035525255.1 Usitatibacter sp. | reverse complement strand
GATGCGCGCCCTGCGAACGCAGCTCCTGATCCGCTGGTACAACCCCGAGCAGGGCCGCAAGTCGCTGGTGATCGCGAGCCCGGAGCCGGGCGAGGGCCGCAGCTACGTCGCGGCCAACCTCGCCATCGTCTTCTCGCAACTGGGCGCGCGCACGCTGCTGGTGGACGCCGACCTGAGGAAGCCGCGCCAGCACCTGATCTTCGGCCTTCCCGAGAGCCAGGGCCTGTCGACGCTGCTCGCCGGGCGCGCCGATCACAAGGCGACCTTCCCGGTGCCGGGCCTGAACCGCCTCTCGGTGCTGCCCGCCGGGCCGCTCCCGCCCAACCCGCAGGAGCTCCTGTCGCGCAACGTGTTCTCCGCGTTCATGAAGGACCTGCAGTCCATCTACGACGTGGTGATCATCGACACGCCGCCCGCCAAGCCGTACGCCGACGCGCAGAACGTGGCCTTCCGGGCCGGTGACGTGCTGGTCGTCGCGCGCAAGAACCACACCGCGGTCACTTCCACGTCGAAAACGATCCGCGAGCTCGCCGCGACCGGCGCGCGCGTGGTGGGCACGGTCGTCAACGAGTACTAGAGCGGACCGCCATGTCGACGGTCCTCGAGGAGCGCGCCCTATCGCCCGTGACGCCCCAAGGCGCCGGTGCGTGGATCGCGGTCCTCGCGGGGCTCGCGGCGCTCTACATTCCCACCTACCTCGAGCTCGCCCGCGGCCTGTGGCGCGATGATGCCTACGCGCACGGCCCGATCGTGGTCGCGGTGTTCGCGTGGCTGGTGTGGCGCCGCCGCGCGATATTGCTGGACGCGTCGTCCAGGCCCGCGCCCGTCTCCGGTGCGCTTTCGCTCGCCGCCGGCCTCGCGCTCTACCTCCTCGGCCGCACCCAGTCGCTCACCGTCTTCGAGGTCGCCTCCCACATCCCGGTGATCGCCGGCGCGGTGCTGATGCTGCGCGGCATCCGCGGGCTGCGCGCCCTCGCATTTCCGATCCTCTTCCTCTGCTTCCTGGTGCCGCTGCCGGGATTCATCCTCGACGCGCTCACCGCCCCGCTGAAGGGCTTCGTCTCGATGGCGGTGGAGCTCCTGCTCTCGGCGCTGGGCTACCCGGTGGAGCGCGCGGGCGTGGTGCTCGACGTGGGCGGCATCCAGATGCTGGTCGCCGATGCCTGCTCCGGCCTCAATTCCATCTACAGCCTGTTCGCGTTGGGCCTCCTCTACACCCAGGTGAGCGGCCGTCCCACGCCCGCGCGCACCGCCATCATCGTGGCGTCCATCGTTCCGATCGCGGTCGCCGCCAACATCCTGCGCGTGCTCTTCCTGGTGCTGGTCACCTACCACTTCGGCGCCGATGCGTCGCGCGGCTGGCTCCACGACGTCGCCGGGATGCTGGTGTTCGTCTCGGCGCTGCTGATGGTGGTGGGGCTGGACAAGCTTGTCGTTCCCGCGAAGGCGGGAACCCAGGGGACAACGCATGCGCGCAGCGGCTGGATTCACGCCTCCGCGGGAAGGACCCTTGCCACGGGCGTGGCCATCGGCCTCCTCATGGCCGGCACGGCCCTCGCGGTGCCCTCCCTCAAGCCCGTCGCCGCGCCCGGTCCCGCGGTGGATCTCGAATCCGTCATTCCCACTTCGTTCGCCGGGTGGAGGCTCGATCCCGATGAGGCGCAGGTCGCGGTAGCCCCGGACGTGCAGGCGCGCCTCGACCGCCTCTACCGGCAGATCGTGAGCCGCACCTACGTGAACGCGCAGGGCGAACGCATGATGGTCACCGTCGCGCACGGCGGCGACCAGAGCGACGCGCTCAAGGCCCATCGCCAGGAGGTCTGCTACTCGGCGCAGGGCTTCACCATCCACAGGCTCGCCCACGGCGAGCTCTCGAGCGCCGGCCGCACCATCCCGGTGACCCGCTTCGTCGCGGTGCAGGGCGAGCGCGTCGAGCCGGTGACCTACTGGTTCACCATGGGCGACCGCGTGGTGCTCGGCCGCGTGGAGCGCCTGCGCGTGCAGCTCGAGAATGGCTTCGCCGGCCGCATCCCCGACGGCATGCTGGTGCGCGTCTCCAGCCTCTCGGCCGATCCGGCGGCGGCGTTCGCTTCGCAGCAATCCTTCGTCTCGGCGCTCACGGCCGCGGTCCCCGCGGGCGAGGCGGCGCGCTTCGTGGGCGCCCGGCGCGGCTGACCATGTCCACTTCACCCGCCTACTTCTACTCCCGCGACACGCGCATCACGCACTGGCGCGAGCTGCTCGATTTCATGCGCTGGCCAGAGTGGGTGCAGCGCAGCGCAGCCATCGGAGCGCTGCTGGGCTTCGGCGCCTTCTGGGGCATCGCCGTGGCGGTGGCGGGGGTGAATGCGGCGCTGATCTGCGTGTCGCTGTTCGCCTGCCTCTTCTGCCTGCGCGACTTCCGCGCCGGGGTAGCGCTGCTGGTCGTGCTGATGCCGATCGCGCAGAGCTACGCGTTTCCGCACGAGATGTTCGGCATCACCGGCCTCAACCCGCTGAACCTTCTCATCGCCACCACGATGCTCGCGTTCCTCATGCGGCGTGCCGGCGAGAAGCACGCGCCCAAGGTCGTGCCGCGGCCGCTGGTGTGGGCCTTCATCGTGCCGCTCGCCATCTCGGCCTTCATCGGCATGGGCCACGTGCAGGAGATCCCGTCCATCTTCCACGAGCTGGACCTGATCTTCTTCGATAACTGGAGCGGCTACCTGCGCGACATGTACGCGAAGCCGATGCTGTTCGTCGTCTATTCGATCCTCGTCGCCGCGGCGGTCGCGCGCAGCGAGCGCCCCGAGCGCTTCATCGCGCCGATGGTGGTGTCGGTGTTCGTGATGGCGGGCCTCGCGGTGGTGTTCGTGGCGCTCTCGGGCATGAGCCTGTCGCAGATGGCCGGCACCTACGCGCGCCAGTTCCTCTCGGCGCTCGGCATGCACGCCAACGACCTGGGCCGCCTCTACGCCACCGCCTACGCGCTGCTGCTCTTCACCTGGGACCGCAGCGAGCGCATCGGCCAGAAGACCCTCCTCATGTTCGCCATGGGCGTGGTGGTCATCGCGCTCGCGCTCACCTTCTCGCGCGGCGCGTTCCTCGGCTTCATCCTGGTGAACCTGATCTACCTCGTGGTCCGGCGCCACGTGAAGACGATCGCCATGGCGGTGCTGCTGGTCCCGGTGGCCCTCTACTTCATGCCGGGCGCCTTCTGGTACCGCATCACCATGGGCTTCGGCTCGGGCCTCAACGAGCTCACCGCCGGACGCACCGGCGACATCTGGGAGCCGATCCTCCCGGAGCTCTTCAACAACCCGGTCTTCGGCAGCGGCCTGGGCTCGATCATGTGGTCGCGCGCCATGATCGACGGGCGACTGTGGCAGGTGTCGCACCCGCACAACGCCTACTTGCAGGCGCTGATGGACGGCGGCGTGCTGGGGCTCGTCCTCCTGCTGGGATTCTGGATCTGGGCGTGGCGCGGCTTCCGCCGCGAGGCGCGCAACGAGGCGCACGTGCCGGAGCTGCGCGGCTTCTTCGAGGGTGCGGCAGCGGGACTGCTCGCGTTCCTCATGGCCGGGGTGGCGGGGAGCAGCCTGCGGCCCGACGCGGCGCAGGCCTTCCTGTGGCTGGCGCTCGGGGTCCTCATCGGCATCAAGGCAAAGCACGCGGCATTGGCGGCGACCATGCAGCGCATGAAGAAGGGGAAATAGCTATGTGCGGAATCACCGGATACTGGACGCGTCGCGGCGACGCCAATCCCTGGCTGCAGGACCTGGCGGCTTCGGTTGGCAGCCTGAAGCAGCGCGGCCCCGACGACAGTGGCGTGTGGGTGCGCCCCGGCGGGCGTGTCGCCCTCGGCCACACGCGCCTCGCGATCCTCGACCTGTCGCCCCTCGGCCACCAGCCGATGCGCTCCAGCGACGGCTCGATCATGATGGTGTTCAACGGCGAGGTGTACAACTTCCCGGTGGTGCGCGCCGAGCTCGAAGCCCTCGGGCACCGCTTCCGCAGCACCGGCGATTCCGAGGTGATCCTCGCCGCGTTCCAGCAGTGGGGCGTGGAGTGCGTCGAGAAGTTCGTCGGCATGTTCGCCATCGCGCTGTGGAACGAGCAGGAGCGGCGGCTCATGCTGCTGCGCGACCGCGTCGGCGTGAAGCCGCTCTACTACGCGTGGAACGGCAATACCCTCTGGTTCGGCTCGGAGCTGAAGGCCCTGCGCGCCTTCGACGCCTGGAAGCCGGAGATCGACCGCGACGCCCTCGGCGAGTAC
>DATLEL010000235.1:0-2471 GCA_035525255.1 Usitatibacter sp. | reverse complement strand
GTACGTCGCGTACGGCGTGAGCTTGCCGATTCGCGGGCCGGCGCTCAGGTACCACGCGCTCCTCCTGCCCACCACCGAGCGCGTGTCGAACCGCGCCCATTCGCCCGTCGCGAACCACGTACCCGGGTCATAGCTTGCGCTGAGGCCGAGGAAGGTGGCGCGGCGGTCATCGACGCCGTAGCGTTCCGCGATCGCCTCGCCCGGCGGACCGAACATGCGGAATGCGTCGAACAGCTGGCGGTACGCGGCGATGGTGAGTCTTGCCTCCCCGACACTGAGCCGCGCGGTGAAGGGGCCCGCCTCGACCGTGTCCACGAACGCCACGATGCGTCGCGCTTCGGCCTTGCCCGCGTCGAACCCGGACGCGTTCGGGAATTTGGAATCCGAGCGGCCGACGGTGAACTGCAGTGTATTGGTCCACATGCCCACGGGGAGGCGCCACGTCGCATCGGCGCCGTCGTTGTTGGTCACCGGCACCAGGCTGTACATCTCCACCGGCGGCCGCACCCAGACGTTCGCGTACCCCACGCGGCGCGTGTCCGTCACCATGAAGACCGGCAGCACGACACGGCCGGCACGGATGCTGACGTCGTCGGTCACCTGGTACTTGAGGTTCGCCCATTCGACGCGCGGCCGCCAGCTGTTGTCATGGTTCTGCTGCACGAGCACCTGCACGACGCCCGAGAAGCGCGGCGAGAACGCGGCAGTCGCCTGCCCGCCCAGGCGCGTGTCGACCTTGTAGCTCACCTGGTCGGAGTATCCCGGACCGTTGGGCTTGAACGCGTCGACCAGGTAGTCCGCCCGGTCTTCGTCGGAGTGCACCGCGCCAAGCGTGCCGTACCCACTGAAGGAGAACGACGGATATTGCTGGGCCAGGGCGACGCCCGCGGCGAGCGAGGCGGCGAATCCAGCGGCGTATGCGATCGTCTTCATGGTGTTTCTCCTTCTCAATGGGTCAGCGCCGTGGGGCCCTGGACCGAGCCATGCGGTACATACGCCAGGCGGCGGTCTTCGCGCAGCATGCGGGCGAAGGCCTCGGCCGGGACCGGCGGGCTGTAGAGGAAGCCCTGCATCATGTCGCAGTTGCGCGCGCCGAGGAGCTGCAGCTGGCCTTCGTTCTCGACGCCTTCGGCCACGACCTGCAGGTTGAGGCTGTGGGACATGGTGATGATGGCCTCCGAGATGGCGAGGCTTCCCGGGTCGGTGGTGATCTCGCGCACGAAGGACAGGTCGATCTTGAGCCGGTCCACCGGGAAGCGGCGCAGGTAGCTCAGGTTGGAGAAGCCGGTGCCGAAGTCGTCGATGGAAAGGGAGACGCCCGTATCCTTGAGGCGCTGCATCAGCGGCACGCTTTGCTCCGGGTTGGCCATCGAGATGCTCTCCGTGATCTCCAGCTCGAGGTAGCGCGGATCGAGCCCGGTGTCCTGCAGCGCCCGGCGCACCATCTCGTCCACATCGTCCTGCTCGCATTGCTTCGCCGACATGTTCACCGCGATGGGGATCTTCGGCAAGCCCGCGTCCTGCCACGCCTTGTTCTGGGCGCAGGCGCGGCGCAGCACCCATTCGCCGATGGGCACGATGAGCCCGGTCTCCTCCGCGAACGAGATGAAGTGCCCCGGCGGGATCAGGCCCATCTGCGGATGGCGCCAGCGCACCAGGGCTTCGACGCCCTGGATGCCGCCCTCGGCGATGCCCACCTGCGGCTGGTAGTGCAGCTCGAACTCGTCGCGCTCGAGAGCATGGCGCAGGCTCGTCTCGAGCTCCATGCGGCGGCGGATGCGCTCGTGCACGTCGGCCGTGAAGAACTGGAAGCGATTGCGGCCGAGGTCCTTCGCGCGGTACATCGCCGCGTCGGCGTTGCGCAGCAGCGTGTCCGCGTCCTCGCCATCCTGGGGATAGATGGCGATGCCGATGCTGCAGGTGGGACGCACCGGGCGCTCGCCGAGCGTGAGGGGATTGGACACGTTGGTGAGCAGCTTGTGCATGAGCGACGTCACATCCATCTCGAGCGACCCGGATGCGGCCTCGCGCCGCGCATTGAGCACCAGCACGAATTCGTCGCCGCCGAGGCGCGCGACCGTGTCGCTTTCGCGCACGCACGACTTGAGCCGCGCGGCGACCCGCCGCAGCATCTCGTCGCCCACGGTGTGGCCGAGGCTGTCGTTCACCATCTTGAAGTTGTCGATGTCGAGGAACACCGCGGCGACCGTGCCGCCGGTGCGGCGCGCGCCGGCGATGGCCTGGTTCAGGCGGTCCTGCAGCAGGTTGCGGTTCGCGAGCCCCGTCAGCGTGTCGAAGTTGGCCTGGTGCGCGAGCTGCTGCTCGTACGTCTTGGCCTCGGTCACGTCGTTCATGACGCCGACGAAGTGGCGCACCTCGCCGGTGTCGTCGCGCACCGGGGCGATGGAGTATTCGTTCCAGAAGAGCGTGCCGTCCTTGCGGTAGTTGCGCAGCACCGCATGGCCGCCGCG
>DATLEL010000212.1:0-14189 GCA_035525255.1 Usitatibacter sp. | reverse complement strand
GATACGACATCCGAACGATGACCACTAGCGCCCATGAGAAAATGACCCGGTGCCCCTCCTGCAGCTCTCCGAAGTCTCCCTCGCGTATGGCCACGTGCCGCTCCTCGACCACGCCGACCTGGTGGTGGAGGCGGGCGAGCGTATCGGCCTCATCGGCCGCAATGGCACCGGCAAGTCCAGCTTGCTGCGAATCATCGACGGCACCACGCGCCCCGACGACGGCAAGGTGTGGCTCGCCTCCGGGATGCACGTGGCGAGCGTCGCGCAGGAGCCCGAGCTCGACGCGGGCATCTCGGTGTTCGAAGCGGTCGCGGCACCGTTGCGCCCCTTGCTCGGGGGAGAGGACGCGTGGATGGTGCATCACCGCGTCGAGGGCACGCTGGATCGATTCAAGCTCGATCGGGATGCGTTGGTCGAGAGCCTTTCCGGCGGTTTGCGCAAACGCGTGGCGCTGGCGCGCGCGCTGGTGCTCGAACCGGAGCTGCTGCTGCTCGACGAGCCGACCAACCACCTCGACATCGCCGCCATCGAATGGCTGGAGGAGGTGCTGGTTGCGTTCCGCGGCGCGGTGCTGTTCGTCACGCACGACCGGCGCTTCCTCGACCGCGTGGCGCAGCGCATCCTCGAGCTCGATCGCGGCCGGCTGCTGGGCTATCCGGGAAACTTCTCCGCATACGAAGTGCGCAAGGCGGAGCAGCTGGCGGTCGAGGCGGTGGAGAACCGCAAGTTCGACAAGCTGCTCGCGCAGGAGGAGGCGTGGATCCGCAAGGGCGTCGAGGCGCGGCGCACGCGCAACGAAGGCCGGGTGCGGCGGCTCGAAGCGCTTCGCAATGAGCGCGCGGCGCGACGCAACAGGGTGGGGCAGGTCGAGCTGGCGGTAGCGGCGGGAGAGCGCTCGGGAAAACTGGTGGCGGAGCTGGAGCATGTGGCGAAGAGCTACGGCGATAAGAAAGTCGTCGTCGACTTCTCCACCCGTGTCATGCGCGGCGACAAGATCGGCTTCATCGGCCCGAACGGCACCGGCAAGACGACGCTTCTCAAGCTGATCCTGGGCGAGATCGAGCCCGATGCGGGCACCATCCGCCGCGGCACCAAGGTTTCGGTCGCGTACTTCGACCAACTGCGCGCGGCGCTGGACGAGGAGGCGACGCTCTCCGACACCATCTCGCCGGGCAGCGATTTCGTCGAGCTGGATGGGGGGCGCAAGCACGTCATCAGCTATCTCGGCGATTTCCTGTTTCCGCCGGAGCGCGCGCGGGCGCCGGTCAAGTCGCTCTCGGGCGGCGAGCGCAACCGGCTGCTGCTGGCGCGGCTCTTCAGCCGGCCCGCCAACGTGCTGGTGCTCGACGAGCCGACCAACGACCTGGACATCGAGACACTCGATCTCCTCGAGGCGTTGCTGCAGGAATACACCGGCACCATCCTGCTGGTGAGCCACGACCGCGCGTTCCTCGACAACGTGGTGACGCAGAACATCGCCTACGAAGGGGAAGGGCGCTGGAAGGAATACGCGGGCGGCTACGCCGATTGGCAGCGGGCCCGGACCAGCGCCGCGCGGGAAACCGCGCCCGCTGACGCGTTGCAGAGAAAGGACGCCGGCGCAGCTGCGCGCCGGCCCGCCAAGCTCTCCTTCAAGGAAGCACGTGAGCTGGAGGCACTGCCGGCGCTGCTCGAATCCCTCGAGCAGGAACAGAAGTCGCTGACGGAGAAGATGGCCGACCCAGCGCTTTACCAGGACCGAAGCGTGGACGTGCGGGCACTCCATGCGCGGCACGACGAGATCGAATCGGAGCTCACGCGGCTCCTCGCCCGCTGGGAAGAGCTGGAGGCTCGCCAGCCGCGCGCGAGGCCCTGAGCTACATCTGCTTGAAGCGGCGGTTGTAGCTTTCTCCCACCGGAAGCGTCTCGTCGCGGCTCTTCAGCCGTACCTCCAGGCGCCCGCGCAGGTCGCGCCGCACACCGGCGATCGCATTCGCGTTCACCACCGTCGAGCGGTGGATCTGCCAGAACGACTCGGGATCGAGCTCCGCCACCAGGTCCTTCAGGGGGCGCCGGATGAGCGATTCGCCCGCCGCGGTCACCACGACCGTGTATTTGTCTTCCGCCTTGAAGTAAACGACCTCCTCGGTGGTGATGAGCACGATCTCGTCGCCCTTCGAGGTGTTGATCCACCGCAGGTACGAGCGCGCGGCCTCGGCACCCGCAAGGCCACGCAGCAGCGGCCCCAGGTCGCGCGGCGGCAGGGCCATGCGCTCCCGCACCCGCTTCACCGTGTTGAACAGGCGGGCGGCTGTGAACGGCTTGCGGATGTAGTCGACGGCGCCCTGCTCGAAGGCGTCCACCGCGTAGTGATCGAACGCCGTCACGAACACCACGTGCACGCGCCCGCTCGCCTGCCGCGCTACCTCGAGCCCGGTGGCGCCCGGCATGTTCACGTCGAGGAACGCCACGTCCGGACGATGCTCCTCGATGCTGCGCAGCGCCTCGATGCCGTTGGGTGCGACGGCGCGCACGTCGAGCTCGGGCCAGACCAGCTGCAGCTGCTCGCGAAGCTCCTGCGCGAGGCCGGGCTCGTCTTCGGCGATGATCGCGCGCACCCGTACGCTGTCGCTCACGCCGGGTCGCTCCACGTGCTCGGCTTCCAGCTCGCGTCCTTCGCCTCGACGATGTACGCACGCACGTCGGAGCGTCCGATGTTCTCCACCACGTGCGTGCCTGCCGGTGCCCAGTGCATGTCGCCCGCCTTGTCCTCGGCGACGATCACCTTGCCGTCGGGAAGCGTGATGCGGGCTTTTGCGTCGGTGAGCGCCATCGTGAGGTGGGCGGGGTGGTAGTGGCGTCCCTGTCCGCACAGGCCGACGCCGGGGCGGCTGTAGTACTCGAGCACGCGCACCTTGTCGTTCTCGAAAGCCACGCGATAGTTGCGCGGCGCCATCTTGACGGCATCCTGGGCAGCGGCTTCACCCATCCCGGCGCCGAGGGCGGCAAACAGCAACAACAGGTCGCGGCGTGTCGTGGTGGTCTCGTCCAATTGTCTCTCCTCGGGGTTCACTGCGGTGGAATGCTGGCGCGTTGCGTGGCGCCGTGCAGTTCGTCTATGAGCAGGTCGAGAGCCTCCTCGCCCTCGCGGAAGCTCTTCGCGTAGGTCGCCTCGAGGCGCTCCAGGCGAGCAAGCAGCGCCTGGGGGTCGACGCGCGCCTGCAACACCTGCAGGCGCGATTCGATCAAGCGCTGCTGGGCCCGCTGGCGCTCGACGCCTGCTTCGCCAAGGGCCCGCGCCATGCGCTCCGACCTGCCGCGCGCAGCGTAATACCAGGTCATCAACCCGGCCGCGAACCACGATAGCCACAGGAGGTAGGTGAAGAGGGGTCCGCCCGGCTGGATGCCAACGCGTACCGTTTGCGACGTGCCGAGGGGCGTCATCGCGAGCGCGGCGGACGCAGCGGCGAGCACGCCGCCATGCATGAGGACGAGCGCAGCGCAGCGGCGGCCACCGGGGGGCCACCGTGCCTCGCAAAAGGAAATCACGGCGACGATGAGGAGCGCGAGCAGCAGGTAGGTACCGGCCATTTCCACCGCGATTGCGGCGAAGGGATGGCCGGGCGCCGCGACGATGACGTGGAAGACGCGCAAGTAGCCCGTGGCGGCGAGTGCTGCCGCGAGGGCGAGGATGTGCAGCCGACGCTCGCAGAGCAGGCGCGCCCCACGGCCAAGCGCGGTCACGCCGGCACCACCACGTGGGCCACCACGCCCCGCGGGCGGTTGGGCTTGAGCGAAAGCGTCGCGCTTTCGCCATGCAATCCCTTCAAACGCGCGCGGATGTTGGCGAGGCCGACCCCGCTGCCGGAGCCTCCACTGAAGCCCGCTCCGTCGTCCGCCACTTCCACTTCCAGGCGCTCGGCACGCACCGCCGCCGATATCTCGATGCGCCCGCCCTCGGGCCGCGGGCCGATGCCGTGCTTCACGGCGTTCTCGACCAGCGTCAGCAGGACCATCGTCGGGAATTCCCGGGCCGACGCTTCCGGCGCCACTTCGATGGTGAAGCTCAACCGCTCGCCCATGCGAATCCCGAGCATCTGCAGGTAGGCGCCCACAAGGGTCAGTTCCTCCGCGAGTGTCGAGCCATGGCTGCGCATATGCGGAATCGCGGCGTGCAGGTACTGGCGAAGCCGTCCCAGCATCTCGCGCCCGTTAGCCGGATCCAACCGGTAGAGGCGCTTCACGTGGGCGAGCGTGTTGAAAAGGAAATGCGGCTCGATCTGCGCCTGCAGCACTTGCAGCTGCGCTTCGAGCATCTGCTTGTCGAGCTCCGCACGCTGCAAGCCTGCTTCCGCCAGCGCGGCGGCCGCCTCGGCGGAGCGCCGCACGTGCGCAGCGGCGAGCGCCACCACTGCGCCGATCAATGCCCATCGCAGCACGTCGCCCGCCATGTTTAGGGGCGGTGGACGGAATCCGGGCGGTTGAAGGGAAATCATCGTGATCGCGTAGCCGGTCGCGGCACCAAGGAGCACCGCGATGCAAAAGACCGCATGCCGTGTGGGACCTCGTGCAGGCGCGGCGCGCTCCGCGGCGGTAAGCACAAGCCACATGCCGCAGCCGCATGCGAGCGCCTCGGCCAGCGCTTCGAGCCAGCCACGCAGGACCAGTGCCGGCGACCAATGGTCGAGCAGCCCGGGCTGGAAGAGCACCTGGGTCGAGACGATGGTGCAGAGCAAGAGGACGCCCGCAAAGCGGCGCCAGGACAGGCCGGCTGACATCGGTACCTCCGCGGCCATCATTCCATAACGCTGCGACGCGGGCCATGGCGGTGCGACGAATCCGTCTCGCCGGCTTCGGTCGGTGCCGCGCCGGGTTCGCTCCAAGGAATGGCCTCGTGGTCGCATGCCGCTGGCAGCGCGCGGCGGCTGCGCCTAGGGTCCGCCTGTCTTCATTTCGCCAGGATCCGCCATGGCTCCAAAGCTCCGCATCACCGCATGCTGGATCACGTTGCTCTATATCGCAGGGTGCGGCGATGGGGGCGGTGGAACCGTGCATACGCTGCCGCCTTCCCCGGCGGTGTCAACCTCCGCTGCCCAGGTGAAATTCTGGAACGACGCAACCACCAATGCCGTGTCGCGCTACAACAAGGCCAACCCACCGGGACTGCCCCCATTCGCGGAGGCGCGCCTGTACGCCATGGCGTTCATCGCCGTGCACGATTCGCTCAACGCGTTCGAGCGCCGCTATCGTCCTTATGTTTCCGACCAGTCCCTGGGGGAGGGGGTCGCGCACGTCGCGATGGCGGCGGCGGTGAAGCGCATCTTCCAGGCGCAGCTGCCCGGGGCCGTCCAATACCTGCAGGAGAATTACGACTACACGATGGAAATCGTGGCGGACAGCGACCGCAAAGCCAACAGCATCGCCCTCGGCGAGCGCGCGGCCGACGCCATCAATACGCTGCGTGCCGCGGATGGAAGTGCCACCGCCATGGCGCCCTACGTCCCGGGCAACCGGCCGGGGGACTACCAGTTCACGCCACCCTTCGATGGCCCGCCCTTCAACGGCTTCGCCGATTCGCCGCGGTGGGGAATGGTGAAGCCGTTCGCCATGGAGAGCGTCGAGCGCTACCGTGCTTATCCGACGTACAAGCTCGACGATCCCGCCTACGTGGCCGACCTGGCCTACGTGACCGCGGTGGGGGGAGCGACGAGCACGGTGCGCACCGCGGACCAGTCGGAGATCGCGAAATTCTGGCTGGAGAGCTCCGCCCTCGGATGGAACCGGATCGCCATCACGATCGGGGAGCAGCGCGGGCTCGACGCGTGGCAGCTGGCGCGCCTGGCGGCGCTGGTCCAGATCGCGGTCGCCGATTCCTATATCGCGTCTCTCGACTCGAAGTACCTCTACAACTTCTGGCGCCCGATCACCGCGATCAGGATGGCCGACAGCGACGGCGTGGACGCCACCCACGGCGATCCTGCCTGGGTTCCGTTCGATCCCGTGACCCCGCCCGTGCCGGAGTATCCGTCGGCGCACGCATCCGCGGGCGGCGCCGCGCAAATGGTGCTGGTGCGCTTCTTCGGCATCGACAAGCGCATCACTTTCGCGCACACCAGCACATCGCTGCCCGGCATCGTGCGCAGCTATGACGGCTTGTACCAGGCAGCCAGGGAGAACGCCGATTCGCGTGTCTTCATCGGCTATCACTTCCCGGCTTCGGTGGCCGTCGGCCTGGAGCAGGGCCAGCTGGTGGGAAGCCGCGTCTTCGAATCGCAGCTGCTGCCGGTGAATTGACGCAATCGCAGAATTTTCCGTACCGCGCGAGCCGAAGGTTCGCGCGCTGGTTGTGGCGACGCGGGCGTAAAACAAAACCGCGACGATTCCTTTCCACAATCCAGGGAGATCAAAAATGAAAATGCTGCGCATGCTCATCGCTTTACTTGCCATGGCCGCGACACACGCGGCCGCCATCATTCCGGAGAACGGCTGGTGGTGGGCCTCCAACGAAGGAGGCCGCGGCTTCAACATCGAGGTGCAGAACAACCTCGTCTTCTTCGCGGCATTCGCCTACGACGGCGCCGGGTCACCGACGTGGATCACCGCGGGCGGGGCGATGACCTCGGACCGCGATTTCACCGCGGACCTCACGCGCTATACCGCGGGGCAATGCTTTGGCTGCGACTACGTGCAGCCCACCGCCGTCCCGGCCGGCACGCTCACACTGCGGTTCACGTCTTCCCAGACCGCGGTGCTCACCATCAACGGCACCGCGATCAACGTGAAGCGCTTCGACTTCTGGCAGAACGAGGCGAAGCCCAACGCGATGCTGGGCGAATGGTCGGCGGTGATCGGCGCGAGCGGCGACCTCTTCGACGCCGACCGCATCGTCTACACGACGCCGTTCACCGAGTCTTCGTCGGGGACGCCGGCACTCGGTGGCGCGCGCCTGGGGAGCACGCCCGCCAGCAACGGCGCAGCGGTGATCTATTCCCCGTCCGCGCAGCGCTGGACCGCCCTGCTGGATTCGAGCTCCGGCTTCTACCGCCTGTTCGAATTCAGCCAGACCGGCTTCAACCGCGTCGAGGGAAGCTTCTGGATCTATGCCAAGAACACCAGCCCCGCCGGCGAAGGCACGTTCTACCAGGCCTTCCGCACCGCATCGGCCGCGTTCGTGCAGAACGGCACCGGTCCCGCGTCGACCAAGCGCGCGCTGGAAATGGATATCTCGGAGCACTTCAACGCGCGTGACCGCGCCCTCTTCCTCGCCCTGGAGCGCGAAGGCAAGATGCGCGCGTCCGTGGACGAGAGCGTGGTCGAGCGCGCACGCTTCCTGGAGACGTTGCTGGAGGAAGCGCGCCGCGCGATGCAGTAGGGGCCCGTCGCCCCGGGCGCCGCGATAGCGGCGGTGGCCCGGGGCCCAATTACCTAACCCGGTAACATTGGGGCGATGGATCGCCTCAAGCAAACGCTCTACGACATCCTCGGCGTGCCGCGCAACGCCAAGCTGACCGACATCGGCCGCGCGTACAACCGGCACAAGTCCGAGATGCGCTCGGAGCACACCGCCCCGGATCCGCGGCGCGATGCGCTGCTGCACGAGGCGTTCGAAGTCCTGTCGGACCCGCAGAAGCGCGCCGCGTACGACGCGTCGCTCAGGCGCTCCCACGCGGTCATCCTGCCCGGCGGCAGGGCGCTCGGGCGCGGTCCCGCCATTGCATTGGCGCTGGTGGTTGCGCTCATCGCGTTCACGGTCTACCAGATCTTCAATACGCCCAAGCCGCAGAAGCCGCCGCGCCTGGTGGCCGAGATCCAGACCGCGGCGTCGCTCGCGGTAGGCCGACTCCAGTCGATGGACATCTCGGGCAGGGCTGCCACGGTGGGCGTTGCCTTCACTGTCGAAGAAGGCGTCATGGTCACGCCCTGCGCCGGCATCTCGCCCAATGCGCAGCTCGTGGTCTTCTTCCCGCCGCGTTCGGTGCCCGCGCGCGTGATCAGCGCCGATGCGAAGAAGCGTTTCTGCCGCCTCGAGGTGGTGGGCGCGGGGAGCTGGCCCCTCATGCTCAGTAGCGTCGCTCCGCGCGTGGGCGAAACGGTCTACGCCGCCGACGTCGGGGGAAGCGGCGAAGTGTTCCTGCGCGAGGGTTCGGTCAAGCGCGTGCTGGAGGGCCCGCAGGGCCGCGTGGTGGAATCGTCGTTGCCGGTGTCTCCCGCCAGCTCCGGCCGCCCGCTGCTCGATGCCGATGGGCGCGTGGTTGCCATCGCGATGACCGGCGAAGACGGCAAGGCCCAGAATCTCGGCGTGCCCGCCGATTGGCTCGAGGCTGCGCGGCCGCGCGCCGCGGCGCCGAAAGCAGCCGTGCCCGAACCCGCCGCCAAGCCGCCGAAGCCCGGGCCCGAATTCAGGAGCCCCCGCGACAAGGCCAACGTCTCGCCCGAGCGCCGCGAGCGCCTCGAGAAGGCGTTCAATCCGCCGCCCACCGTTCCCGACGACCTCTAGCCCTCGACCGGAGATTCCATGATTCGCCGCACGCTTCTCGCATTCACGCTCGCCGGCCTCGGCGCCGCCGCATTCGCGCAAACGGCGCCGACCGCACCCGGCCCATGGCCCGCGCGGCCGGTGAAGATCCTCGTCGGCGCTTCCGCGGGCGGCGGCACCGACATCATCGCGCGCCTCCTCGCGGACAAGATGCAGTCCTCGCTCGGCCAGCCGTTCGTGGTGGAGAACCGCCCCGGAGCAGGCAACACCATCGCCTCCGACGTGACCGCCAAATCCGCGCCCGATGGCTACACGCTGCTGGTCGGGACCAACACCGCGCAGGCGATCGCACCGCACATCATGAAGCTGGGCTTCGACCCGATTCGCGACCTGACGCCGATCGCCCTGCTGGTAGTGGTGCCCAACGTCGTGGTCGTCGCGCCCACCGTCGCCGCTACCAACATCCGCGACCTGGTCACCGAGATCAAGGCGAAGCCGGGCGGGTTCTCCTGCGGCTCGTCGGGCATCGGCAGCACGCAGCACCTGGCCTGCGAATCGTTCGCGATGGCGACCGGCACGAAGATCGTGCACATCCCCTACAAGGGTTCGGCGGGCGCGCTCACCGACCTCGTCGGCGGCCAGATCCAGCTGGACTTCGACACGACGTCCTCCGCGATGAGCTTCATCAAGGGCGGCAAGGTGAAGGCGCTCGCGGTGATGACGCCGCGGCGCTCGAGCGAGCTGCCGGACGTGCCGACGCTCGCCGAGGCGGGAGTGCAGGGCGTGGAGATGTCGACGTGGTACGGACTCTTCGGCCCCGCGAACCTGCCGCGCGACATCACCGCGAAGCTGCACGACGAGGCGATGCGCATCCTCGCGCTGCCCGACGTGCGCAAGAAGCTCGAGGCGATGGCGGGCGAGCCCGGTGCGCTCACCGCGCAGGAATTCGCCGCGATGGCGAAGTCCGACTACGAACGCTCGGGCAAGCTGGTGCGCGAGGCCAACATCAAGGCGGAGCAATGAGGTCCAAGCCGACCATCGCGCTGTTTCTCGGCGACCCCGCGGGCATCGGGCCCGAGCTGGTCGCGCGCCTGCTGGCCGACGGAAGTGCTGCGCGCCGCGCCAACGTGCTGCTGGTCGGGAGCCGTGAATCGCTCGACGACGGCATGCGCACCGCCGGCTGCCGCTTCGCCTACCAGGCCGGCATGGTCGATTTCGGCACACCGCGCGATTTCGACGAGCCGCTGCTGCTGGCGGGACCCACGCTCGACGCGGCAGGCTTCGAACGCGGCGTGGTCACGCCGA
Source organism: Usitatibacter sp. (assembly GCA_035525255.1). GTDB lineage: Bacteria > Pseudomonadota > Gammaproteobacteria > Burkholderiales > Usitatibacteraceae > Usitatibacter. The sequence continues at coordinate 4,429 of DATLEL010000212.1, read as the reverse complement.
AGTCGGGACGCTACATGCTGGACAGCCTCATCTACTCGCTCACGCTCTGCAGGCCGGGCGGCGCCGACGCGCTCTGCTTCGCGCCGCTCAACAAGGCTGCGCTGCGTGCCGGCGGAATGGACCATCCGGACGAGCTACATTGGTTCGCCGAGGTGCTGCGATTCCGTGGCACCTGCGTCGAGCTGAACGTGCTCGAGGGCCTGTGGACCTCGAGGGTCACTTCACACGTCGCGCTCTCCGAGGTCGCTTCGCTCATCACGCGCGAGAAAGTCGCGGAGATGATCCAGTTGATCCACGAAAGCCTGATGCGCGCCGGGATCGCCGCGCCGCGCGTGGGGGTTTGCGGCTTGAACCCGCACAACGGCGACGGCGGTGCTTATGGGCGCGAGGAGATCGACGTCATCACGCCCGGCGTGGAGCTCGCGCGCTCGCGCGGCTTCGCGGCCGATGGACCTTACCCCGCCGACACGATGTTCGTCCGCGCGACCCGCAAGACGGGCGGCTACGACGGCGTCGTCACGATGTATCACGACCAGGGCCAGATCGCGATGAAGCTGCTCGGCTTCGAGCGCGGCGTGACGGTGCAGGGTGGATTGCCGATGCCGATCACCACTCCCGCCCATGGCACCGCCTACGACATCGCCGGCCGCGGCGTGGCCAACGCGGGCGCCATGAAGAATGCATTCGAGCTCGCGTGCGCGATGGGCCTGCGCGTCGTCGCCACCGCGTGACCCGCTGATCGCATCCGGGCGGCCGTGGTCCTCTCGGGCCAGCGCCGGGCACTCTGCCCATTCGCTTTCGTCGTACGCATGAATATCCGCGAATGGACAACGTACCGTAGTACGGCCTATAGGCTACGCGGCTGCCCGGACCTCGGGCCCCAAGAGGAGTGCTTGGATGGCGGAAGAAATGACGATTGGCCGGCTGGCGAAGGCCGCCGGAGTCAACGTCGAAACGATCCGGTACTACCAGCGCCGCGGCCTGATCGAGGAGCCGCAGAAGCCGCTGGGCGGCCAGCGCCGCTACCCGGAATCCGCCCTCAATGCACTGGCCTTCGTGCGCCGTGCGCAGAACCTCGGTTTCTCGCTCGACGAGGTGAAGGCACTGATGGCGCTCACCGAGACGAGCGATTGCGGCGCCGCTCGCGTGATCGCGGAGCAGAAACGCTCGGTGCTGGCGTCGCGCATCGAAGAGCTCGAACGGATGCGCAAGCAGCTGGACACCTTCGTCGCCGCCTGCAAGCGAAACAAGGGGAAAAAGCCGTGCCCGATCGTGGTTGCCCTCTGGAAAAAAGAGGGTGATTTGTAGGAATCGGCCGACATTGGCCGTTGGAGCGCTAGCGTACATTCAACAGGTATTCCCATAGGCGGCCCCGATGAATGCGCAGGCACAACAACTAAAACCTCGCTCTTTCTGGCGGGACATGCGCGATGGGGACCACGTCTGCCAGGTGTATGAGAGTGAGCCGGCGTTTCTCGATTCGCTGACGGGCTTCATCGGCCACGGGCTCTGGAACGGCGAAGCGGCGGTCCTGATCGCTACCGCGTCCCATGTCACGGGGGTGGAAGCGCGCCTTCGCGAAACCGGCCTGGACCTCGCGCACCTGCGCGCCGACGACCGGCTCATCACCCTTTCTCCCGAGCTCACCCTCGCCCAGTTCATGGTGGACGGCTGGCCGCAGGCCGACCGCTTCGACGCGGTGATCTCGCAGGTACTGGTGCGTGCCCGCGGCAAGGGCCGGCGGGTCCGCGGGTTCGGCGAGATGGTGGCGCTTCTCTGGGAGCGCGGCGAGTACGCCGCCACGGTGCGCCTCGAGTACCTCTGGCAGAAGCTGATCGAGCGCGAGCAGGTGCAGGTGTTGTGCTCCTATCCGCGCAAGAGCTTCGATCGCGCCCCTGCCAGCTCCCGCTCCGAGATCACGGCCAACCACACGCACGCCATCGCCGGCTAGCTTCGTGCGGCATTTGGCGTACCATCGAGCCCCCGACGCCCATCGAGGAACGCCCATGGCCGTGAAGAAAGGCAGCCGCATCGGACAGGCCATCCGCAAGCACGCCTTGTCGTATCCCGAGACCGCGGAGGAGTTTCCGTGGGGCGAGTCGGCGTTCAAGGTGAAGGGCAAGACGTTCGTCTTCATGCGCGACGGCGCGGACGGCGTGAGCTTCTCGGTGAAGGTCCCGGACTCGCGCGACCTGGCGCTCTCGCTGCCGGGGGCCGAACCCACCCATTACGGCCTGGGCGCCAAGGGATGGGTCACCATCGCACCGGCCGCGACCACCTCGATGCACGTGCTGGAATTCCTGATCGACGAGAGCTATCGCGCGGTCGCGCCCAAGCGCGTCATCGCGCAACTGGCCGAGCCGCCGCGCCTCTACCAGTAGTTACTGCCGGGCCGCGTAGGCGCCCAGCCTGCGGGCCTGCTCCCCAAGGACGCGATCCACCACCGCGGCCACCTTGTCCAACCCCGCATCAGGCCCGCGCACGCGGTAGGTCACCGTGAGCGTGGTGGCTCCGCCGTCAGCGGGCGCTACGGCGAACTGCAGGATCCCGGTGACCGCCATTTCCTGCAGCGGCCCCAGGGCCGTCTCGATGCGCAACGTCCGGTCGCGCTGCGCGTAGATCACGCGTCCGTGCTCGACCGAGTTCGCGTCCCAGCGCTCGCACAGGCAGGCGCCCGCGCGCAGCTCCAGCGACAGGTTCGCGGCGTTGCCGGAGTAGACGTGCTCGCTGCTCCACCATTCGCCGATTCGCCCGATGGCCTCGAACACCGCGCGCGGCGCCGCCGCGACCTCGACTCGATGCGTGGAGAGGAAGCTCGACGCCGAGACTGCGCTGGTTTCCGCGCGGACCGGCAGTGCAAGGGTTGCTGCAACGAGCAGAGCGGCGAGAGGGGTTGGCATGCCGCGCATGGTGCCGCATCAATTCGACGCGGTCCACCCCTCGGCGCCGTGGTCGAAGGAGTGGCGCGGGCCCGGCGCGAACTCGCCCGCGGCTTCGTTCCAGTCGAATTGCTGGACCTCGATGTGCCGCGGCTCGATGGTCAGGGCGTTGAACGAGTTGGCCTCGCCGCGCGCGCGGGTGGAGGTGGCCGTGCCCGCCGCCACCAGCAGCGCGCAAGTGCCGCCCGCCTTGAAAGTCTCCGCGGTCTGGCCGATGTGGCCCTTGTGCATGTGGCCCGAGAGCAGCACGTCGGCGCCGCACTTCGCGAGGGTCCTCAGCGCCATGGCGGCCCGGCCGACGACCTGGTGCTGGTCATCCCAGTCGTCGGGCATGTCGAACGGATGGTGGGAGACCACGATCTTGGTCATGCGATCGTCCAGGTCGCAGATCAGGCCGCGCACGCGCTTCACCTGCTCCTCGTTGATGCGGCCGCCCTTGAACACCAGCGAGCGCGCGGTGTTCACGCCCACCACCGCGACCTCGTCGTCGATGAAGCTCGGCTCGAGTTCCTCCGAGATGATGCGACGGTACTTGCCGAGCGGCGAGAGAAAGCGCTGGAACACGTTGTACAGGGGCACGTCGTGGTTGCCGGGTACCACCACCTGCGGCTTGGGCAGCGTGTCGAGATACGCACGCGCCTCGCGGAACTCGTGCGGCTTGGCGCGCTGCGTGAGGTCGCCGGAGACCACGATCACATGGGGGCGCAGCGCCTCGATGCGCGCCCGCAGCGGCGCGAGCAGCCGTTGGTCGACGCGGCCGAAATGCATGTCGGAGAGGTGCACCACGGTCCTCACGGCACCACCACCTTGAGCGCCCGTGGACGGATTCGGTATTCAAACGGCGAGTTCGACGCGAACACCTCGCCGTCGGCCGAGACCGGCAGGCGCGAATGACGGGTCTCCACGCTTACCTCCGCCGCGAGCAGCGCTTCGAAATCATGAGCCTGGGTGAGGCGCCCGAAAAGCGCGCGAAGGCCGAGCCCGACCAGGCCCAGCCGCGTGCAGCGCCGCGTGAAATAGATGCTGAGCTTGCCGTCCTGCAAGCCCTCGCGCTTGCCGATCTCGAAGCCTTCCATCACGTAGGCGTTGTTGCCGATGAAGATGAACGGCGTGCGGGCGATGCGTTCGCGTCCGTCGACGGTGATGCGCAGATGAAGAAACGCGGAGCGCCTGAGGGCGGTGATGGTCGCCCACACCAGCGCCCAGCGCTTGCCGCGGCCCAGGCGCCGCTGCTGGCGCGTGCGGTCGCGAACGATGTCGGGATAGATGCCGAGGCTCGAATTGTTGAGGAACATGCGCCCATTCACCTCGCCTACGTCCACCTCGGATTGCTTGCCGCGCGCGAGGACGGCGACCGCGTCGGCGAGATCCAGCGGCATGCCGAGGTCCTTGGCGAAGTGGTTCAGCGTGCCGAGCGGCAGCACGCCGAGCGCGGTCTCGCTTCCCACGACCAGCGACGCCACCGAGCTGAGCGTGCCGTCGCCGCCGCC
>DATLEL010000210.1:0-10164 GCA_035525255.1 Usitatibacter sp. | reverse complement strand
ATGGCGATCCGGATCGTGAGGCTGGGCTCCCCGCGCGCGTCGAGCGAAGGCGTGCGCCTGGGAACGGTCCGCCGGCCGCCGAGAGGCGTGCGCAAGTCGGACTACGCTAGCCGCGATTACTACGACGCGTGGCTTCCCGAGCTGGCGCCGAGCGCGGCGCTCCTCGGGTGGTTCAAGCACGTGCAGCCGATACCCGACAACGACTGGGCGGTCTTCACCAAGCGCTACCGCGCCGAGATGCAGGCTCCCGAGGCGCAACACCTGCTCGGCGCGCTCGCGCAGCTCTCGAAACGCTCCGACTTTTCCGTCGGCTGCTATTGTGAGGACTTCGATCGTTGCCACCGGTCGATCCTCGGGGAGCTGCTGCGCGAGCATGGAGCCGACATCGCTGGATCTTGAGGCTTACTTCGCGCGCGTGGGTCACGCTGGCGGCGCGAGGCCCGACCTTGCCAACCTCACGGCCCTGCATGCCCTGCACGCGGCGGCGATCCCGTTCGAGAACTTGGCACCGCTGCTGGGTGAGCCGGTAAAGCTCGACATCGCTTCGCTGCAGGAGAAGCTCGTCGCCCGCCGTCGCGGCGGCTGGTGCTTCGAGCACAACCTGCTCTTCGCCCATGTACTGCGGGCGATGGGGTATCGGCTGAAGACCCTGGCCGCGCGCGTTCGCTGGAATGTCTCCCCGGGGGTAACGACGGCACGCAGCCATTGCCTGCTGCTGCTCGAAATCGAGGGACAACGCTACATCTCCGACGTGGGCTTCGGCGGCTTGAGCCTCACGGCACCGCTGGAGCTGCGGCCGGGCGTGGAGCAGGCGACGCCCCACGAGCCGCATCGCGTGGTCGAGGAAGGCGAGGGATATGGCCTGGAGGCGAAAATCGGCGGCGAGTGGCAGCGGCTCTACAACTTCGACCTGCACGAGCAGCTTCAAGCCGACTACGAGGTGAGCAACTGGTACCTCGGCCATTTTCCGCAGTCGCAGTTCGTGACCGGGCTCATTTGCGCACGAGCCGCCCCGGAGATGCGCCATGCGCTTCGCAACACGCGCTATGCGGTGCATCACCGCGGTGGCCTCACCGAGCGCCGCTTCATCACGCGATTGGACGATCTGAAGGGCGTGCTGCGCGAGGCGATGCGCATTCCGCTACCCGAGTCCGCGAAGCTCGACGCCGCACTGCAGCGCGTGCTGGACCTGAACCCGCCCGCGAGCGATCCCGCTAGCGCTTGAGCCCGGCGAGGGCTTCCTTCTTCCACAGCTCCCACGGCCGCTCGATGGTCGGCCGGTTGGAAACCGTGGCGCGTTTGCCTTCTTCGTCGCTCAAGAAGGTGAGCGGCCCTTCGAGCGCGGCAGCGCGCATTTGCAGCTTCGCATTCATCTCCGTGTACACGGCGCGGAAGACCACCTCGGGCAGGTTCTCGCCCACCACCGTCATGCCATGGCCGCGCATCAGCACGCAGTTGCACTTGCCGAGGGAGCGGGCGAGGGCGGTGCCGAGATAGGTGTCGCGGATCAGGAGGTCGTTGTCGTCGCGCACGTGGCGAATGTCGAACACCGGCACCCCGCCCCAGAGGAACGAGGCCATGTGGTACACGGGCTTCAGCGGCGTGCGGCTGATGCCGAACGGGATCACCGAGTCGGCGTGGCTGTGCACGATGGCGATCACGTCGGGTCTCTGGCGGTAGATCTCGCCGTGGAGGAAGCGCTCGAGGTAGGGCTTGCGCGTGTCGCCTATGGGCTCGCTGTCGAGGCCGTACTCCTGCAGGTCGGCGTCGGTCACGAGCTGCGGGGCGAGGGAGCGCGACATGAAGAAACGCTGCGGATCGTTGTCGCTGCGCACGCTCACGTGGCCGTAGGCATCCAGCACGCCTTGCATCGCGAGGATGCGGTTGGCGGCCACCAGGTCTTCACGCAGGGCGGGGCTCATCGGCGGATTGTAAGATAAGCCTTGCAGGTCTTGCCGTGAAAGGGTGCGCGTGGAGCTGGTGCTGGTGGCGCTGCTGGTAGCGCAGGGGGTGATGGGCGGCATCGATACGCTGCTGAATCACGAGATCATCGCGCGCCTGCCGCATCGGGCCGAGTCGCGCGGCGAGCTGGGCCTGCATGTGCTTCGCGAAGCCAACTACGCGCTGATCTTCGGCGGGCTCGCCTGGTTCACCTGGGAGGGATGGGCCGCCGCGATGCTCGCCGCGCTCTTCGCCGCGGAGATCGCGATCACCGCGTTCGACGAGCTGGTGGAGAATCGCACCCGCGTCCTGCCGCAGAACGAGCGCGTGCTGCACGTCTTCCTCACCTTGAACCTCGGCATGATCGTGGCCGTTGCCGTGCCGTTGCTGTGGCAATGGTTCGCCCGGCCGACGGGATGGCAGGGGCGCAGCTTCGGCGGGCTCTCCTGGGCGTTGACGGTGCTCGCGCTCGCCGGGGCCATGTGGGCGGTGCGCGACTTCATCGCCCGGAGTCGCCTCAAACAACGTTCCTGATAAGGGGAGTACCCGATGGTCGTGACGATCTTCCGCAACCGCCTCAAGCCCGAGAACGTGGACGAGTATTACGAATGGGCCGCGCGCATCTCCGCGCTCGCCAAGACCATGCCGGGCTACGTCTCCCACAAGACCTTCGCCGCCGAGGACGGGGAGCGCGTCACCATCGTCGAATTCGCCGACGAGGCGAGCCAGCGCAACTGGTCCACCGAGATGCGCCACGTCGAGGCCAAGAAAAAAGGCCGCGCCGACTTCTACACCGAGTACAAGCTGCAGGTCTGCGCGGTCACGCGCGAGAGCGTCTTCAGCGCTTGATCATTCGTCTTCGGGCCGCAGGCCGGGGCAGAAGCGCACGAAGGCGCCGTCGCGCACCAGGGGCGTGACGGCTTCGATGTCCAGCGCCAGGTAGCGATCGCCGTCGAGATGGGGCGCCACGGTGCGCACCATGGCGTGGGCCTGCTCGAGGAGCGCGGACGTTTTGCGCGGCCGGCGGAAATCGATGCCTTGCGCCGCCGCGAGCAGCTCGATCGCCACGATCGCGGCGGTGTTGTCCGCCATGTCGCCCAGCCGCCGCGCCGCGAAGGTCGCCATGGAAACGTGATCCTCCTGGTTCGCCGAGGTCGGCAGCGAGTCCACGCTCGCCGGGTGGGCGAGGGACTTGTTCTCGCTCGCGAGCGAAGCCGCGGTGACGTGCGCGATCATGAAGCCGGAGTTCACGCCGCTCGCGGCGGTGAGGAACGGCGGCAGCCCGCTGATGCTGGCGTCGATGAGCAGCGCCATGCGGCGCTCCGACAGCGCACCGATCTCGGCGATGGCGAGCGCAAGCTGGTCGGCGGCGAACGCGACCGGCTCCGCATGGAAATTGCCGCCCGAGATCGACTCGCCCGTCTCGGGGAACACGATCGGGTTGTCGGTGACGCCGTTCGCCTCGGTGACCAGCGTGAGCGCGGCGGCATTCATCACGTCGAGGCAGGCGCCCATCACCTGCGGCTGGCAGCGCAGGCTGTAGGGATCCTGCACCTTGTCGTCGCCGGTGAGATGCGAGGCGCGGATCTCGCTGCCTTCGAGCAGCCGGCGGTAGGCCGCGGCGACTTCGATCTGGCCGAGCTGCCCGCGCAACTCGTGCAGGCGCGGATCGAAGGGGGTGTCGCTGCCCATGGCCGCATCCACCGACATCGCACCCGCAACCACCGCCGCGGCGAACACGCTTTCCGCTGCGAAGAGGCCCTGCAGGGCGAGCGCGGTGGAGACCTGCGTGCCGTTGAGGAGCGCCAGCCCTTCCTTCGGGGCGAGCGTGAGCGGCGTCAGTCCCGCGGCCGCCAGCCCCTCGGTCGCCGGCATGACGCGCCCTTGCCGCCGCACCTGGCCCCACCCCAGCAGTGCGGCGCTCATGTGCGCGAGCGGCGCCAAGTCGCCCGATGCGCCGACCGAGCCTTTGGACGGAACGCAGGGATAGATGCCGGCGTTGAGGAGGGCCAGCAACGCATCGACCACTTCCGGCCGTACGCCCGAGTAACCGCGCGCGAGGCTCGCGACTTTGAGCAGCATGCTGAGCCGCACCGTGGAATCAGGAAGGAGCGCACCCACGCCCACGCTGTGCGAGAGAACGAGGTTGCGCTGCAGCAGCTCGAGCTGGTCCGCCGGGATATGCGTCTGCGCGAGCTTGCCGAAGCCGGTGTTGATGCCGTAGACCGGTTGCCCCTGCGCCACGATGCGCGCTACCGCGCGTGCGCCTTGCGCGAGGCGCTCGCGCGTCGCGGCGTCGAGCTGGAGACGCTCGTGGGATTGCGCGAAGGCGTGGAGGTCGGCGAGGCTGAGCCGGCCCGGGGCGAGGAGCACTACTTCGGGGGCGTTTCTACCATGCGCGTCTCGACCAGGCGCGCGATCTGGCCGGTGTCGATTTCGTTCTGGTTCTTCGGCGTGGCGAAGGTGACCGAGGCGATCATCTTGCCCTTACGGAACACCATCTGCTTGTTCGCCGCGAGCCAGAAGCCGCCGTCGCCGATGGTGTCCAGCTGCTTCGCCTTCATCTTGTAGATCTTCTCGAGGTTCTCGCGCTCGTAGTGCATCTCGTCGCGCACCGCGTACTGCACCTCGCGCACCGAGACCACCAGCACCGCGGCCCTGCGCGAATCGAGGTAGCCGCACTGCGACGGGTTGCCGGTCTTCTGCGGCTGCAGCCGCTCCACCGGCCGCTCCGCGATGGCGTTGATCTCATCCACGGTCAGGATCTTGCAGGCGTCGGGGGGCGTGGCCAGGACGCAAAGGGGCGCGGCAAGCAGGCAGGAAAGGAAGAGTTTCATCACCGCATTATATTTCAGTACACCGCCCGTCCACCCGAGAGGTCGAAGACCGCGCCGGTCGAGAACGAGCAGTCCTCGGTGCAGAGCCACGCCACCAGCGCCGCGATCTCCTCCACCTGGCCGAAGCGCGCCATGGGGATCTTGGAGAGCATGAAGTCGATGTGCGCCTGGGTCATCTGCGCGAACATCCCCGTCTTCACCGCCGCGGGCGTCACGCAATTCACGCGGATGCCGCTCTTCGCGAGCTCCTTGCCCAGCGACTTGGTGAGTGAAATCACGCCCGCCTTCGAAGCGCTGTACGCGGAAGCGTTCGGGTTGCCTTCCTTGCCGGCGATGGAGGCGATGTTCACGATGCGGCCGTAGTCGCGCTTCTGCATGTGCGGCACCACGGTCTTGTTGCAGAGGAAGACGCCGGTCAAATTGATGTCGAGCACCTGCTTCCAGTCGGCGAGCGAGTATTCCCAGGTGGTGGTGTTGGGCCCGGTGATCCCCGCGCTGCACACCATCGCGTCGACCTTGCCCAGTGCTTGCAGCGTGAGGGCGAGCGCATCCTGCACCTGGTTCTCGGCGGTCACGTCGAGTGTCGCGGTGTGCGCCTCGTCGCCGAGGGTGGCGCGGGCCTTGGCGAGCGAGCCGGCATCCCGGTCCCAGAGCGACACGCGCGCACCCGATTGCGCGAGGCGTTGCGCGATGGCGAGGCCGATGCCGGCAGCGCCTCCGGTGACGATGGCGGTGCGGCCCTGGAGGTCGAGCTTGTTCATGACGGCATGATAACCTCGGCGGACGAGGAGAGAGGATCGCATGGCGTCGAAAAAGCGCCGCAGCGCCCAGTGGTTCGGGCGCGAGGGCAAGATGGGGTTCATTTACCGCTCGTGGGTGAAGAATCGCGGCGTGCCCCACGACCAGTTCGACGGCCGTCCGGTGATCGGGATCTGCAATACCTATTCCGAGCTCACGCCCTGCAACTCCCATTTCCGCACGCTCGCGGAGCACGTGAAGAACGGCGTGCTCGAGGCGGGCGGCTTCCCGCTGGAATTCCCGGTGATGTCCCTCGGCGAGACGCTGATGCGTCCCACGGCGATGCTCTATCGCAACCTCGCCAGCATGGACGTCGAGGAATCGATCCGCGCCAATCCCCTCGACGGCGTGGTGCTGCTGATGGGTTGCGACAAGACCACGCCCGCGCTTCTCATGGGCGCGTCGAGCATCGACCTTCCGACGATCGGTGTCTCCGGCGGCCCGATGCTGAACGGCTACTACCGCGGTGAGCGCATCGGCTCCGGCACCAACACCTGGTCGCTCTCGGAAGAGCTGCGCGCCGGCAAGATCACCCAGGACGAATTCCACGAGGCCGAGAGCTGCATGCATCGCTCCCACGGCCACTGCATGGTGATGGGCACGGCCTCCACCATGGCCTCGATGGTCGAAGCGCTCGGCGTAGGGCTTCCCGGCAACGCCGCGTATCCCGCGGTCGACGCGCGCCGCAACCTGATCGCGCGCGCCGCCGGCCGCCGCATCGTCGAGATGGTGAAGGAGGATCTCAGGCTCTCGAAGATCCTCACCCGCGCCGCCTTCGAGAATGCCATTCGCGTGAATGCGGCCATCGGCGGATCCACCAACGCCGTGATCCACCTCACCGCCATCGCGCGGCGCATCGGCGTCAAGCTCGACCTCGAGGACTGGGACGAATTCGGCCGGGGCGTGCACACGCTGGTGAACCTGATGCCCAGCGGCAAGTACCTCATGGAGGACTTCTGCTACGCGGGCGGCCTGCCGGTGGTGATTCGCGAGCTGGGCGCGCAAGGCCTGCTCAACAAGGACGCGCGCACCGCCAACGGCCGCACCCTGTGGGAAAACAACAAGGACGCGCGCAACGACAATCCGGACGTGATCATGCCGTTCGCGAAGCCGTTCAAGAAGGACACCGGCATCGCGGTGCTGCGCGGCAACCTCTGCCCCGATGGCGCGATCATCAAGCCCTCGGCCGCGACGCCGAAGCTGATGAAGCACAAGGGGCGCGCGGTGGTGTTCGAGAGCATCGAGGATTTCCATGCGCGCATCGACGAGCTCGACATCGATGCGTCCGCGGTGATGGTGCTCAAGAACTGCGGGCCGAAGGGCTACCCCGGCATGGCGGAAGTCGGCAACATGCCCCTCCCGGAAAAGCTCTTGAAGCGCGGCATCACCGACATGGTGCGCATCTCCGATGCGCGCATGAGCGGCACTGCGTACGGCACCGTGGTGCTGCACGCGGCACCCGAGGCGGCGGCGGGCGGGCCGCTCGCGCTGGTGCGCAACGGCGACCTGATCGAGCTCGACGTCGCCAGGCGCAAGCTGCACCTGCACGTGGACGACGCGGAGCTCGCGGCGCGGCGCATGAAGTGGAGCCCGCCCAAGCCCGCGATGCAGCGCGGCTACTGGAAGCTCTACGTCGACCACGTGAACCAGGCGAGCGACGGCTGCGACCTGGATTTCCTGGTGGGCAAGAGCGGCTCGGATGTTCCGAGGGACAACCACTGAAATTCCTCATCACGGATTACGACTTCCCCGATGTCGACCTGGAGCTGCAGCTGTTCCGCGAAGCCGGCATCGAGGCCGTCACGGCGCAGTGCCGAACGGAGGACGACGTGATCGCCGCCGCGGCCGGGTGCCAGGGATTGCTCACGCAGTACCCACCCATCAACGCGAAGGTATTCGCGGCGCGTCCCGAGATCCGCATCGTGAGCCGCATGGGCGCGGGCTACGACACGGTGAACGTCGAGGACGCGCGCCGCTTGGGCGTATGGGTCGCGAATTCACCGGACTATGGCATCGGCGAGGTGGCGACCCATGCGCTGGGTCTCGCGCTGGCGCTGGTGCGCCACATCCCCTGGTACGACCGCGAGGTGAAGGCGGGCCGTTGGCACTACGGCAACACCGGCGGCCTCGCGCGCGCCTCCGAGCTCACCCTCGGCATCCTCGGGCTCGGGCGGATCGGCAAGCGCATGTCCTATATCGCGCGCAATGTCTTCGGTCCGGTGATCGCCTGCGATCCCTACGTGATCGACGGCGACTTTCCCGCCTACGTGAAGCGGGTGTCGAAGGAGGAGCTTTTCCGGCGTTCCGACGTGGTATCCCTGCACGTGCCGCTGAACGACGACACGCGCGGGCTGGTAGATGGCCGCCTGCTGTCGCTGATGAGGAAAGGCTCCTACCTGGTGAATACTTCGCGTGGGGCCGTGGTCCAGGTGCCGGACGTGCTCGCGGCGCTCGATTCCGGGCGGCTGGACGGGGCGGCGCTCGACGTGCTTCCCAAGGAGCCGCCGCTGGCGGATGATCCGGTGCTCCGGCACCCGCGCCTGCTGCTCACCCCCCACGCGGCGTTTTATTCCATCGAAGGAGAACGCGAGTTGCGACTCAAGGCCGCGCAGAACCTGATCGATTGGGCCACCACGGGCCGCCCGCGCTACGTGGTCGTCGAGGGCCGTAAATAATGGCAGCCGTCCACATCCGCGGAGTCCACAAGCATTTCGGCGGCACGCACGTGATCCGCGGCGTCGACATCGAGATCGCCGACGGGGAGTTCGCGGTGCTGGTGGGTCCCTCGGGCTGCGGCAAGTCCACGCTCTTGCGCATGATCGCGGGGCTGGAGGAGATCGGCAGCGGCGAGATCGCCATCGGCGGCAAGGTCGTGAACGACATGCAGCCGAAGGAGCGCGACATCGCGATGGTGTTCCAGAACTATGCGCTCTATCCGCACATGACCGTGCGCGACAACATGGCCTTCAGCATGCTGCTCGCCAAGCGCCCGCGGGCCGAGATCGACGAGCGCGTGCAGAAGGCAGCCGCGATCCTCGGGCTCACGGAGCTGCTGGCGCGCTACCCGCGCCAGCTCTCCGGCGGGCAGCGGCAGCGCGTCGCCATGGGCCGCTGCATCGTGCGCGACCCGCAGGTGTTCCTGTTCGACGAGCCCCTCTCGAACCTCGACGCCAAGCTGAGGGTCGCGATGCGCACCGAGCTGAAGGAGCTGCACCAGCGGCTGAAGACCACCTCGGTCTACGTGACCCACGACCAGATCGAGGCCATGACCATGGCGGACCAGATCGTGGTGATGCGCGACGGCCTGGTGGAACAGCGCGGCAAGCCGCTCCAGCTCTACGATTTCCCCGCGAACCTGTTCGTGGCCGGGTTCATCGGCTCTCCGGCGATGAACTTCATCCCGGGGACGCTGCGGCGCTCCAATGGCGCGACCAAGGTCGAGCTGCCCGGCGGCGTGTCGTTGCCCGCGCCCGCGGGCTTCGCCGGCAGCGACGGCCAGAAGGTCGTCTTCGGCTCGCGGCCGGAGCATTTGTCCCTCGCCCCGGAAGGGCAGGGCATCCCCGCGAGCGTAGTGGTGGTGGAGCCCACTGGGGCCGACACGCAGGTGTTCGCCAAGATGGGCGGCACCGACATGATCGCCGTGGTGCGCGAGCGCCACGAATTCCGTGCGGGCGACTCGATCCGGCTGCTGCCGGACCATGCGCGCACGCACCTGTTCGATGCAGAGTCGGGAAAGTCGTTGAGAGCGTAGATCGTTACAACAGGAGGAGAGAGAGATGAGCAAGTTCAGCAGGCGTGATTTCCTGAAGGGCACCGCGGGTTCGGCGGTGGCAGGGACGTTGGGCGTGGGAGGTGCGACGTGGTCGGCGGATGCGTTCGCGCAAGGCAAGTGGACGCCGGAGAAGGGCGCCAAGCTGCGGGTATTGCGCTGGAAGCGCTTCGTGCAGGGCGACGAGGACAAGTGGCTCGAGAACACCAAGGCCTTCACGGCGAAGACCGGCGTCGAGGTACGCATCGACGCCGAAGGCTGGGAGGATGTTCGCCCCAAGGCGGCGGTGGCGGCGAACGTCGGCAGCGGCCCCGACATCATCATTTCGACCTTCGAGGATGCGCACCAGTATCCGGACAAGCTGGTCGACGTGAGCGACGTGTGCAACTACCTCGGCGGCAAGTACGGCGGGTGGTACGACGTCTGCAAGGAATACTGCATGGAGAAGGGCAAGTGGGTCGCCGTTCCCATGGGCTGCGCCGGCAACGCGGTGGTCCACCGCATCGGTGCGATGAAGGAAGCGGGCTTCAGCGAGTTCCCGAAGGACACCGCCGGCTTCCTCAAGCTTGCGCAGGCCTACAAGGCGAAGGGCATGCCACCCGGCTTCGCGCTCGGCAACGCCACCGGTGACGGCAACGTCTGGTGCCACTGGCTGGTGTGGTCCCACGGCGGCAAGATGGTCGACAACAAGGGCAACGTGGTGATCGTGAGTCCCGAAACCGAGGCTGCGCTCAACTACGGCAAGCAGCTGTACGAGACGTTCATCCCCGGCACGCTCTCGTGGCTCGACCCGAACAACAACAAGGCGTTCCTCGACGG
>DATLEL010000186.1:0-7540 GCA_035525255.1 Usitatibacter sp. | reverse complement strand
CCGCCGGTGATGGTCCACCTCATCGCGAGCGGCGAGACCAGCGGCCGCCTCGACGAAGCCCTGGAGCGCGCGGCTCGCCAGCAGCAGAACGACATCGCCCTTCGCCTCGCGGCGTTCGCGGCCCTCTTCGAGCCCGCCATGATCCTTTTCATGGGCGGCGTGGTGCTGGTGATCGTGCTCGCCATCCTACTGCCGATCTTCCAGCTCAACCAACTCATAGGACGATAAATGGGGAATCGAAAACTGGTGTCAGACACCGGTTCGCAGCAAGGTCATTTGCCACGATCGTCGAGGCCGGTGTCTGACACCAGTTTTGGCTTTACCCTGATCGAAGTCCTGGTCGTCGTCGCAATCCTCGGCATCCTCGCGGCGATCGTGGTGCCGCGGCTGATGGACCGCCCGGACGACGCGAAGCGGACGGCAGCCAAGCTGGACGTGGGCTCGCTCGTGTCGTCGCTCAAGATGTACCGCCTCGACAACGGCTTCTATCCCTCCACCGACCAGGGGCTGGGCGCGCTGGTGCAGCGGCCCACCAGCAACCCGGCGCCGGCGAACTGGAAGCAGGGTGGCTACATCGATCGCCTGCCGAAGGACCCGTGGGGCAGCGACTACCAGTACCTCAACCCGGGCGTGAAGTCGGAGATCGACGTGTTCAGCCTCGGCGCAGACCGCGCGCGCGGCGGTGAAGGCGGCAATGCCGACATCGGCAACTGGGATTGAGTCGAAATTGGGGTCTGACCCCAATTGCGGGTTCACCCTCATCGAGATCCTGGTGGTCATCGCCATCGCCGGGATCCTCGTTGCGGTGGTCTCGGTGAACCTCTTCCCGAGCGATGAGCAGTACGCGCGGCGAGAGGCGGGCAACGTGGCGCTTGCCATCGAGCACGCGCGCGATGCGGCATGGTTCGGCGGATTGCCGACGTCGGTCACGTTCAACGAGCAGCGCATCCGTGAATGGCGGCTCGCCGGGCGCGAATGGCGTGCCGTCGCGGACCGGGAGCGCGCGCTGCCGCAGGAGCTGCGCGTCGGCGCGGTACACGTCGATGGCCTGCGCCTCGCACCACAGGACCGGCTGCTATTTTTCTCCGACGGCCTCGGCATTCCCTTCCGCGTGGCGATGGAAGTGCGCGGCATGCAATGGGCGGTGGAGGGTGACGCGGCCGGCGCGATACGGTTGGTAGGGCCTTGAAGGGATTCACCCTCATCGAGATCCTGGTGGCGGTGGCGATCCTCGCGGTCGCATTGGCGGCGACCACGCGCGCGGCGAGCGTGGCCACCGATGGCGCGCTGCAGACGCGCCAGCGCCTGCTTGCCACCTGGGCCGCGCAAAACCGCGTGAGCGAGCTGCGCGCGCGCCGCATCTATCCCGCGATTTCCACCACGCGCCTCGCCACCGAGCAGGGCGGGCTCGCTCTCTCCATCGAGGAGACGGTGAGCGACACGCCCAATCCGGCCATCCGGCGTGTCGACCTCGCGGTATCGGAGGCGCAGAACCCGGCACGGGCGATCGCGCAGCTGACGGCTTATGTGTCGCAGTAGAAAAATTGGGCCCCGGTCCATCGCCGCATTGCGGCGCCCGGGGCGACGAGCAGGATTCACCCTCGTCGAGCTGCTGGTAGCGCTGGCGATCTTCGCGATCATGAGCACGTTCGCATACCGCGGGCTGACCGCCATGCTCGAAAGCCGCGAGGCCCTGCAACGCGAGTCCCGCAAGTGGCGGGACGTGACGCTCTTCGTCGGCCGCATGGAGCGCGATCTCGCGGCGGTGCTCGACCGCCCGGCGGTCGGCGCCTCGGGGAACGCGCAGTCCCCGGTGTCATCCGCATTGGAGGGCCCGCAGCGCGAAGGGCTCGCCCTCACCCGCTCCGGCAGCCCGCTGCAGGAGAACGCACTCGCCGCGCCGCAGCGCATCGCCTATCGCTTCGCCGAGGGCCGCGTCGAGCGCCTCACGTGGTCCGGCGTCGACATCGCCCCGCGCGAGGTGCCGAGCGCTGTTCCGGTCCTGGCACCTGTCGCCGCCATCGCGTTCCGCTTCCTCGATCCGCGCGGCGACTGGCGTGCCACCTGGGGCCTGCCCGGCAGCAACGAGCGCCTGCCCGCCGCCGTCGAGATGACGCTCACCCTCGCGAGCGGCGAGCGCATCGTGCGCATGGTCGACCTGCCGAGGAACCCGTGAGGCGCCAGCGCGGAGTGGCCGCCATCACCGCGATCCTCATCGTGGCGGTGGCCGCGTCGACCGCGGCGCTGATGCTGTCCCAGCAGTCGGCGATGATCGACCAGACCCTCATGGTCTCCTCCCGCGCACAAGCCGACCTCTACGCGCAGGCGGGCCTCGACTGGGCGCGGGGCGTGCTCGCCGAGGATGCGCGCCGTTCCAAGGACGTGGATTCCCTCGACGAAGGCTGGGCGCAGCCCATCGCGGCGTTGCCCGTGGATCGCGCGGTCATCGCCGGCGCCATCAGCGACGAGCAGGGCAAGGTGAACCTGAACAACCTGGACCGGGACGGCCAACGCAGCGAAGAGGACCTGCGGATTTTTCGCACGCTGCTGGGCTCGCTCGGCGTCGCGCCGGAGCTTGCCGAAGCGGTGCTCGACTGGATCGACCGCGACAGCGACCTCGCGGGCAGCGCGGGTGCCGAGAATTCCTATTACCTCGCCCTCGCCCGCCCCTACCGCGCGCCCAATGCGCCGATGGTCCAGGTCGAAGAGCTCTACCGGGTGCGGGGCTTCGATGCCGCCACGGTGGCGAAGGTGAAGCCGTATGTCACCGCCCTCCCCGGCCGCGCCGCCCTCAATGTGAATACGGCGACCGACGAGGTCCTGGGAGCGTTCCTCGGCCTCACGCGCGAGAAGGCCACGGCGATGGTCACCGAGCGCCGCACCAAGCCCTTCCGCACCAAGCAGGAGTTCATCGACCGGGCACGCCGCGACGGTGTCGAGAGCATTCGCGGCGATTTCGACGTGAAGAGCGCGTTCTATTCGGTGCGCATCCAGGTGTCGCAGGACGAGGTGCAGCTCGCCTCGGAAGCGCTGGTGAGGCGCGGCGACAACGCCACGACCGCTATAATCTGGCGCCGCCCGCTCTACTGAGGGCGGCTCCCCGATGAAGCTGCGCGTCTTCCTTCCCGCCTCCGAACGTCCCGATCCCGCCGCGCGCTTCGCGTGGATGCTGTTCGACGCCCGCGGCGGGCTGCTGCGCTCCGAAACCACCACCCTCGCCGACGCTCCCCGCGCCGAGACGGTGGAAGCGGTGCTTCCCGCCGAACGCGTCCTCTTCGCGCGCCTGAAGCTGCCGCGCGTGAACGCCGCCACCATCCGCGAGCTGCTCCCGTTCGCCGTCGAGGATCGGCTGCTCGCCGATCCTGCCCACATCCACGCGGTCGCGGGCGCCACCAATGCACGCGGCGAAACGTTGGTCGCGGTGGTGGACCGCGAATGGCTGCAGGCGATGCTGGACGCGCTTGCAGGCGCCGGCCTGCGCCCGCGGGCAGCGTGGTGCGAGAGCGCCCTCCTCGCCGGCGGCCGCGGCGACTGGCACGTGGTATGCGGCGCGGCTCGCGGCATGCTGGTGGACGACGAGGGGGTGAGCGCCACATTCGACCGCTCGGAGGCCCTGCCGCTCGCGCTGCGCATCGCGCTGGATGAATCCGCCGCGCGCGGCGAGCGGCCGGCGATCGTGCGCGTGCATACGGCAGGCAGCGCGGGTTTGCCCGACCTCGCGCGGTGGAGCACCGACGCAGGCGTCGAATTCGCGCGCGGCACGCAGTGGGAATCGATCGCCGCGTCGCAGCCCGCGGCCGGCGCGATCGAGCTGCTGCAGGGGGAATTCTCGCGGCGGGGCACGCAGCGCCGGCGGTTGCCGCGCGGCGCGATCGCACTTGCGCTGGTCATCCTCGCGTTGCAGCTCGCGTTCACGGCATTCGATGCGCGGCGCCTGCAAAACGAGCGCGACGCACTCCGGCAGCGGCAGGAAGCGATATTCCGCGCGGCATTCCCCGATGCGCGCGTGGTGGTGGACCCGGAGCTGCAGATGGCGCGCAACCTGGCGGATCTGCGGCGCTCCCGCGGGCTCGCGGCGGGCGACGAGTTCATGGCGGAATTGACGCGCATCGCGCGCGGCGGGGCGGCGCGGGTGCAGTCGGTCGAATACGCCAACGGCAAGGCGGTGGCGAAATGAACCGCCTCGCCATCGCCTGGCGCCAGCGCTCCGCCGGCGAGCGCCGCACGCTCGCGTGGGGCGCGGCGATCGTCGCGCTGTTGCTGGTCGTGACCTTCGCCTGGCTGCCACTCGAACGCACCCGCCAGCGCCTCGCCGCCGAGCTGCCCGCGCTGCGCGCCTCCATCGCGTCGTTGGAACGCGACGCGGCGGAAGTGGATCGCCTGCGCAAGCAGCCGGCTGCGGCACCCCTCGCCGGCACGCCGCTGGCCTCTCTCGCTACCAATGCGGGCGGGCTTCCCGGCGCGCAGATCGCAGTGCTCGATGCGCGCCGCGTCCGCGTGACCGGCGCCGACATGAGCTTCGGCGCGCTGCTCGAATGGCTGCGCAACGCGCAGGCGACCCACGGGATGCGCGTCGAAAGCGCACGCGTCGACGCCCTACCCGCCACCGGCCGCGTGCGCGCCGAGCTGCTGCTGACGAAGTCCTGAGCCATGCGCCGCGCCGCCATCGTCGTCCTCGGCATCCTCGCCTTCCTGGTATTCCTGGTGGCGACCGTGCCGGCGAGCTTTGTGGTGTCCCGTTTTCATCGCGTGGAGGCCGTGCAACTCAGCGACGTGCGCGGCACGTTATGGGACGGAGCGGCGCGCGCGCGGGTGCTGCTCCCGGGCGGCGCGGTCGAGATCGAGGAGCTCGGCTGGCGTTTCGCGCCCGCGCGCCTCATCGCCGGGCGGATCGCATTCGACGTCGTCGCCCGCGACCCGCGCCTCGACGCGACACTGCAGCTCGCCCACGGCCTGGGTGGCATCGAGGCGCGCGACGTGAAGGCGAAAGGCGACGCGGCACTCGTCGGCGCGGCCCTGCCGCTCCTCGCCACCTGGCGGCCCGAGGGCCGCGTCGTGCTCGAAGCACCGCTGCTCACCTGGGACGAACGCGACCTGCGAGGCAACGCGCGCGCGGAGTGGCAGCGCGCGGTGCTGTCGTTTCCCGACGCGCGCGCCCTGGGAACCTATGTCGTCGAGATGCGCGGCGACGGCGGGCCGATGAAGGTGACGCTCACCACGACCGAGGGCTTGCTGCGCCTCGCGGGGGAAGGCACCTACTCGCCGCCGACGCGCCTCGCCCTGCGCGGCGAAGCGCGAGCGCAGCCGGCCGCCACCGACACACTGGAGCCGCTGCTGAACCTGCTCGGACCGCGCCGCGCCGACGGCGCGCGCAGCTTCGACTGGCGCACGCCTTGAGCTTCGCGCCCTTCGAGGCGCCGCCGTGGCTCGCCAACCCCCACCTGCAGACGGTCTATGGCGCGACGTTCGCCCACGCGCCGAGCGTCGCCTTCCGCCGCGAGCGCTGGGACACGCCCGATGGAGACTTCGTCGACGTGGACTTCGTCGACGGCCCTTCGGGCGCGCCGTGGGTGCACCTGTATCACGGGCTCGAGGGATCCTCCAACTCTCCCTACGCGCGCATGCTGATGTTCCATGCCCAGCGCCGCGGCTGGCGTGGGAGCGTGTTCCACTTCCGCGGCTGCAGCGGTGAAGCCAATCGCCTGCCGCGTTTCTACCATTCGGGCGACACGGTGGAGATCGACTGGTCGTTGCGCCGGATCGCGTCGCTGGCGGGCAGCGCGCCCCTGTATGCCATGGGCGTCTCGCTCGGCGGCAATGCGTTCGCCAAGTGGCTGGGGGAGCAAGGCAAGGCGGCGCGCGCGGTGGTGACGCGGGCGGCGGCGGTGTCGGCGCCGCTGGACCTGATGGCCGCGGGCAACGCGCTCGGCGAAGGGATCGCGCGTCTCTACGGGCGCCACTTCCTCTCCACGCTGAAGCAAGGGGCGATCGCCAAGCTGGAGCAGTATCCGGGGCTGTACGACGGCGCCCTCGTGCGAAGCGCGCGCACGCTGCGGGATTTCGACAACGTGGTGACCGCGCCGCTGCACGGCTTCCGCGACACCGACGATTACTGGACGCGCGCCTCCGCCAAGCCGCATTTGCGCGACATTCGCGTGCCCACCCTGCTCCTCAACGCGCGCGACGACCCGTTCCTGCCCGGCGAGGCGCTGCCCACGGAACGCGAGGTCTCCACGGCGGTCAAGTTAGAATTCCCGGCCCGGGGAGGCCACGTGGGCTTCGTGACCGGGCCCTTCCCCGGCCACATCGAGTGGCTTCCGCAACGACTGCTGCACTTCTTCGATCGCTCCCAATGAAACCCATCGCTCCCGAGATCTTCAAGGCGTACGACATCCGCGGCATCGTCGACAGGACGCTCACCGAGGAGGCGGCGGAGCGGATCGGCGGGGGGCTCGCCACCATGGGGCGCGCGAAGGGCGTCTCCAAGTTCGTCGTCGGGCGTGACGGGCGCCTCTCCGGGCCGAAGCTTTCGCGCGCGCTGGCGCGCGGCCTCAACGCCGGCGGCATGGACGTGATCGACATCGGCGTGGTGGCGACGCCGATGGTCTATTACGCGACGCACCTCTTCGCCACCGGCAGCGGCGTGATGGTGACCGGCAGCCACAATCCGCCGGAGTACAACGGCCTCAAGATGATGGTCGACGGCGAGACGCTTGCCGCGGAGACCATCCAGGATTTGCGGCGGCTGGTTGAGAAGGCCGCCCCGGTTCAACAAACCGCCGGGATGACGGCCTCTCGCAACGGCACTCTCGAAACCGCCGACATCTCGAGCTCCTACCTCGACCGCATTGTTTCCGACGTGAAGCTCGCGCGCCCCATGACCATCGCGGTCGACTGCGGCAACGGCTCGCCCGGCGCTTTCGCGCCGAAGCTTTTCCGGCGCCTCGGCTGCGAGGTGATCGAGCTCTTCTGCGAGGTGGACGGCACCTTCCCCAACCACCACCCCGATCCGTCGAAGCCGGAGAACCTGAAGGACCTCGTCTCCGAGCTGGCGCGCACCGACGCGGAGGTGGGGCTCGCGTTCGATGGCGATGGCGACCGCCTCGGTGTCGTCACCAAGAACGGCCGCATCATCTATCCCGACCGGCAGCTGATGCTCTTCGCCGAAGAGGTGCTGTCGCGCAATCCCGGCGCCGAGATCATCTTCGACGTGAAATGCACGCGCAACCTCTTCCCGTGGATCCGCAAGCACGGCGGGCGGCCGCTGTTGTGGAAGACCGGCCATTCGCTGATCAAGGCGAAGCTGCGCGAGAGCGGCGCGCCGCTCGCCGGGGAGATGTCCGGCCACGTGTTCTTCAAGGATCGCTGGTACGGCTTCGACGACGGCATGTACGCCGGTGCGCGCATGCTGGAGCTGCTGTCACGCGTCCCCGATGCGACCCAGCTGCTCGAGTCGCTGCCGGATTCGATCTCGACCCCGGAGCTCAACATCCCGCTCGCGGCCGAAGGCGAGAACCACCAGCTCATCGCCGAGCTGCAG
>DATLEL010000181.1:0-4175 GCA_035525255.1 Usitatibacter sp. | reverse complement strand
TTCGGCGCCGTGGCGATCTTCTCGGGCTGGATCGGCGACTGGGTGCGCGCCAAGCCCGCGATCGGCGAGCGCCTCAATGTCTTCGCAGGCATCACGTTCATCGCGCTCGGCATCCGCGTCGCATTGCCGGACCTGGCGCCGAAATGATCTCGAGATGAAATTCTTCGACGAAGCCAAGATTGAAGTAGTCGCCGGCAAGGGCGGCGACGGCAGCGCGTCGATGCGCCGCGAGAAGTTCGTCCCGCGCGGCGGGCCCGACGGCGGCGATGGCGGGCGCGGCGGCAGCATCTACGCGGTGGCCGATGCGAACCTCAACACCCTCATCGACTATCGCTACACGCGCATCTTCCGCGCCAAGGGCGGCGAGAACGGCCGCGGCCGCGACCAGTACGGCAAGGGCGCAGAGGACATCGTCCTGCGCGTGCCGGTGGGCACCGTCATCAAGGACGCCGAGAGCGGCGACGTGATCGCCGACCTCGCGAAGGACGGGGAGCGCACGCTGCTGGCGCAAGGCGGCAAGGGCGGCCTCGGCAACCTGCACTTCAAGTCGAGCGTGAATCGCGCGCCACGGCAGTTCACGCGCGGCGCCGAGGGCGAGCAGCGCAAGCTCGACATGGAGCTTCGTGTCCTTGCGGATGTTGGGCTGCTTGGAATGCCCAACGCCGGCAAATCGACTTTCATTCGCGCGGTGTCGTCCGCGCGACCCAAAGTGGCGGACTATCCCTTCACCACCCTGCATCCCAACCTCGGCGTGGTGCGCGTGGACGACAACCGCTCGTTCGTCGTCGCCGACATCCCCGGCCTCATCGAAGGCGCGGCCGAGGGCGCCGGCCTGGGCCACCAGTTCCTGCGCCACCTGCAGCGCACGCACCTGCTGCTGCACCTGGTGGACATGGCGCCCTTCGACGAAGGAGTCGACCCCGCCGCGGAAGTGAAGGCGCTCACCGCGGAGCTGAAGAAGTACGACCCGGCGCTCGCGAAGAAGCCGCGCTGGCTGGTATTCAACAAGGCGGACCTTCTCGCTCCGAAGGATCGCGCCAAGCGGGCCACGGCGCTGGTGAAGAAGCTGCGATGGACCAAGCCCTGGTTCGTGATCTCCGCGATCGATGGCGAAGGCTGCAAGGAGCTCACCTTCAAGGTGATGGAGTTCATGGAGGCCGAGCGGCGCGCCGGCCGGGGCGGCTCGCGCATCGCGGACGCCGACGAATGACCACCGCCCTCGCCCAGGCGCGGCGCGTGGTGGTGAAGATCGGCTCGAGCCTGCTCACCAACGCGGGCGCGGGCCTCGACCGTAATGCCATCGCGGACTGGGTTCACCAGATCGCCGCGCTGCGCGCGCGCGGCATCGAGGTGCTGGTGGTTTCGTCCGGCGCCATCGCGGAGGGCATGAAGCGCCTCGGCTGGAAGCGCCGTCCGCACGCGGTGAACGAGCTGCAAGCCGCGGCCGCGGTGGGACAGATGGGGCTGGTGCAGATGTGGGAGTCGTGCTTCGCCGAGTCAGGCCTGCACACCGCGCAGGTGCTGCTCACCCACGAGGACCTCGGCGACCGGCAGCGCTATCTCAATGCGCGCACCACGCTGAAGACACTGGTCTCGCTCGGCGTGGTCCCGGTGATCAACGAGAACGACACCGTGGTGGTGGACGAGATCCGCTTCGGCGACAACGACACGCTGGCGGCGCTCGTGACCAACCTGATCGAGGCCGACGCGCTGTTGATCCTCACCGACCAGAAGGGGCTCTACTCCGCCGATCCCCGCAAGTCGCCCGATGCGAATCTCGTTTCCCAGGGCGCCGCAGGCGACATGGCGCTCGAGGCCATGGCGGGCGGCGCCGGCAGCCACGTAGGCAGCGGCGGCATGCTTACCAAGGTGCTCGCCGCCAAGCGGGCGGCGCGGAGCGGCGCGCACACGGCCATCGCTTTCGGCCGCGAGCCCGAGGTGTTGCTGCGGCTCTTGTCGGGAGAAGCCATCGGCACGCTGCTCACCGCTGCCACGCCTCCGGTCGCCGCGCGCAAGCAGTGGCTCGCCGATCACCTGAAGCCGGCGGGACGCATCACGCTCGATGCGGGCGCGGTGAAGGCATTGGTGGCCGACGGCAAGAGCCTCCTGCCCATTGGCGCCACGGCCGTGGAGGGAGCCTTCGAGCGTGGCGAGGTGGTGAGCCTGGCGTCCCCCGAGGGACGCGAGATCGCGCGCGGGTTGGTCAACTATGGCGCCACCGAGATCGCGCGCCTCCTGCGCAAGCCGAGCAGCGAGATCGAGCGCGTGCTGGGCTACATCGCGGAGCCCGAGCTGATCCACCGCGATAACCTCGTGGTGCTCTAGGCGCCCGCGTATACTCTCGCCGTCATCCAACCGGGATACGAACGATGAACCTCGTCGAGCGCGCCAAGAACATCATCCTGAAGCCGAAGCAGGAGTGGCCGGTGATCGCGGCGGAGCCGCACACGGTGCAGGGCCTCTACACCCAGTACGTGATGATCCTCGCGGCGATCCCCGCGGTAGCGGCCTTCATCGGCTTCTCGGTGCTCGGCATGGGCGGCCTCGGCACGAGCTACCGTATGCCCATGGGGGCGGGTGTCGCGCACATGGTGGTGAGCTACGTGCTCTCGCTCGGCATGGTGTACGTGCTGGCGCTCATCATCGACGGCCTGGCGCCGACATTCGGCGGCCAGAAGAATTTCATGCAGGCTTTCAAGGTGGCGGCCTTCTCGCCGACCGCCTCGTGGATCGCGGGGATCTTCTACATCGTCCCGGCGCTCGGCATCCTCGCGGTGATCGGCGGCCTGTACAGCCTCTACCTGCTGTACACCGGGCTCGCACCCCTGATGAAGGCGCCGGAGGAGAAGTCGATCGCCTACACCGTGGTGGTGATCATCGCCGCCATCGTGCTCACCGTGGTCATCGCCGCCCTGTCGGCGCTGGTGCTCCCGGGACCGGTGCGCGGCTTCTAGGCGTCGGTCCCGGCGGTCGAAGCCGCGGGCAGGATCAGCTCGGGCACCGAAGGGCGCGGCCCACGCGCGGGCTTGTGCCGCCGCCCGTAGGGCGAGAGCCCGATCGCGCGCGGCGCCACCTCCAAAAACATCGAGAGCTGCTCCAGGCCGAGGCGGTAGGCGTCCCGCTTGAAGTCGATCACCGACTCGAGCGGCACCCAGTAGTCGTGCCAGCGCCACGCATCGAACTCCGGATGGCCGCTGCCACGCAGGTTGATGTCGCAGTCGCGTCCCACCAGCTTCAACAGGAACCAGATCTGCTTCTGGCCCTTGTAGGTGCCGCGCCATTCGCGCTTCACCCAGTGGTTGGGCACGTTGTAGTGCAGCCACTCGCGCGTGCGGCCGAGCACACGGACGTGTTGCGATTCGAGGCCGGTCTCCTCGTGAAGCTCCCGATACATCGCCTGCTCGGGTGTCTCCCCCGTCTTGATGCCGCCTTGGGGGAATTGCCACGCGTGCTCCTTGATGCGCTTGCCCCAGAAGACCTGGTTTCTGGAATTGACGAGCACGATGGCGACGTTCGGGCGATAGCCGTCCCGATCGATCATGGTGGTCACCATCCAATCTGATGAGTTGATCCCATTTTTTCACAGTTTGCGAGCGCCCGCCAGCCACCGCCCGGCACCCTCCCCTGTGTACAATGGGCGCCTGCAACCCAATGATTTGACTCTGGATTCGCCCATGCGCGCCACACAGTACTACCTCGCCACCCTCAAGGAAGCCCCCCAGGAGGCGGAGCTTCCCAGCCATCGGCTGATGCTGCGCGCGGGTTTGATCCGCAAGCTGGGCAGCGGCCTGTACTCGTGGATGCCCCTCGGGTTGAAGGTGCTGCGCAAGGTGGAAGCGGTGGTGCGTGAAGAGATGAACCGCGCCGGCGCCCTCGAAATGCTCGCGCCGCCGATCCAGCCGGCCGAGCTGTGGCGCGAAACCGGCCGCTGGGACCTGTATGGCCCGATGATGCTGCGCATCAAGGACCGCGCCGATCGCGAGTTCTGTTACGGGCCGACGGCCGAAGAGGTGCTGTGCGACATCGTGAGGAAGGAGATCAAGAGCTATCGCCAGCTGCCGGTGAACCTCTACCAGATCCAGACCAAGTTCCGCGACGAGATCCGTCCGCGTTTCGGCGTCATGCGCGCGCGCGAATTCACCATGAAGGACGCGTACTCGTTCGACGCGGGCCTG
>DATLEL010000165.1:0-7304 GCA_035525255.1 Usitatibacter sp. | reverse complement strand
CGAGCAGCGCCTCGACGGGGCTGCAGGCGATGCTGGCGAAGCGCCGCGCCGAGGCCCGTGGCCGGATGAAGGAGCGCATCGAGCGCGGCATCAAGGAAGGCGACGTGCCCCGTGGCACCGATGCCGCCGCGCTCGCCGACTTCTACTCGACCATCGTCACCGGCATGTCCTTGCAGGCGCGCGACGGCGCCACGCGGAAAAGCCTGCTAGCGACGGTCGAGCGCGCCATGTCGCTCTTCCCCACCGTGCCCATCAAGAAGGCCGCCTGACCTGCTGCGGCGGGTCGCGCGCGCGATGAACGCGCGGTTGAACACGGCCCAGAGCGCGATGGGTGCGAGCCCCGGCAGCACCAGCACGCCCATCTGGTAGCCCAGGGCGATCAGCTCTCGACGCCATCCCACGATCCCCGCCTCGTGGGCGATCGCGGGCCCGAGCTTTATGCCGACGTGAGCCAGGAAATCAAAGGCGATACCCCAGCCGGCGAAAAGCATCAGGAGTGATGCCCCGGCGAGCAATTGCCACCAGCGGCTGCGCGTAGCGAGCATCAGCGCCGCGAAGAGCGCCAGTCCATAGGTGTAGGCGAGGGGATTCACCTCGGGTACGAGGAACGCCGCGCGTCCCGGCGCTCCGAGGACTTCGATGGTCGTGACGAATGCCAACTCGACGCCTGGATGCTCGATCGCGGAAACGATCCCCGGCGCGAAGCCGTGCACGAAGAGGGAAGCCACCGCCGCAGCGGCCGCCGAGATGTAGTGCGACGCGAGGTACCAGGCGCCGAAGCACACCGGTAGCCACAGGAACGTACGCAGCACGAAGGCGCCCAATGACGCCTGGCGCATTCGCTTCCTCACGCGCGCTGGGGCGCCGGCAGGCTGCGCATCCATACCAGCCATACGATGAGGACGTCGAGCATGATGAGGGCCTGCCAGGCGTAGAGGTGCGCCCATTCGAATGCGACGGCGCTCCATTGGCCGATATAGAAGAGGCTCACCACGCGTGCCACGTTGAGCACCTGCACGGCAACCAGCCCGGCAAGGATGCCGACGACGCGCGCTCGCGGGGGCGCGGGGAAGGCGAGCATCGCCGCGATGAGGATGATCGCCGCCTCCACACCATTGCAGCCGGCCTCCACCGAGACCGCGAAGCCGTTGGTAGTGCTCTGCAGGATCTTGCCGGCCGCCGCGACATGGGGATCGTAGAGCGTGATGAGCCACGCGCTGAGCCGCACCAGCGCCTCGGTCCACGGCATCACGACCGCGGCCTGTACCGGCGGCGTGAGCTCCGCGGCGAACAAGGCCAACAGGATCACCGCGAACAGCGCGCTGAACCGCAGCATCCCGGCGCGCCTGTTCATCGCGGCCGCGCCGCCGCGCCGCTCGTCAGGAGCGCTTGCGCATCGCCACGAACGCCGTGGCCGCCATCAACGCCGCAAGCAGGATCATCGCCCATTCCGAAAGCGTGGGGACCGCTTGCGCAGGGCCTCCCGGCGCGACCGGCACGATCGGCGGTACGGGAGGAACGGGACCGCCCGAGCATGCAGTGACGGTGTTGGTGTCGAGCGTGACCGCCCCGTTGCGCGCGAGCGTTCGCCCGTTCAGGTTCGCGCCCGTAGTGAGGGTGATGCTGGTGAGGGCGAGGATGTTGCCCGAGATGTTGGAGCCCGTGCCGAGCGTGGCGGAGCTGGTCACCTGGTAGGTGACGCCGCACGCCTGCGCGCCGTTGATCAATGCGACGGACGAGCCGGACGCGGTGACGAACGTGCTGGGGAACTGGAAGATGTAGACGCCGGCGCCATTCAGCGTGAGGACACCGGTGAGGCTCGCCGCGCCGCAGTAGACGCCTGGCGTGAGCGTGAGGCCGCCGAGGGTGCCGCCCGCGATGACGGTGCCGCAAGGCCGCGTCGCTGCGTCGTTGTAGGCCGTGGTGAGGTCTGCCTGCGCTTGAGCGGCGACGGCGTTGGCCGAGTGCAGCAAGCCGGAACCGGGGACGATGGAGCCGGGCGGGAATCCGGTGATGGCGGTACCGGGTGAGACGCCGACGCTGCCCGTGACCACGGTGGCGCCGGTATTGGTGACGGCGGAGCCGCCCAGGACTGCGAATTGGGAGGCGGTCCCGAGGGACACGTTTTGCGCCCAGGCCGCGGGGGCGGTGACGATGAGGGCGATGGTGGCGCTCGCAATGGCGCGAACGATTTGAATTATTTTCATGGGAATCCCTGAAGCGGAGTGTCCGCCATGGTCCCATTAGGCAACGCAGGAGTATGTACGCCACCGAACAGAGCGCCTATTCGCTCATGCCGTCGCGCCGCACCGAGACTTTCTTGCCGCGCAGCTTGGTGTTGCGCAGCGCGCGGATGACCTTCTCGGCATCGTCCTCGGAGACCTCCACCAGCGAGTAGCGATCGGTGATCTGGATGGCACCGATGGCCTTGCCGGTGACGCCGGCCTCGTTCGAGATCGCGCCGACCAGGTCCTGCGGCCGGAGCCCGGCCTCGCGCCCGGCGTTGATGAAGAGCTTGGCCATGCCGGCGTCCATGCCGCGCCCCCGGGGCGGGCGCGCACCGAAGGGGCTCGGCGCCGGTTGAGGCTCAGCGGCGGGCGCCACGCTCTCCGGCGCGGCTTCACTGACCGTGGTCTGGTGGTAGAGCTTTACCGCGGCGAGCGCGATTTCCACCAGGTCGAACTCGTCGGAGAGAGCGTCCACCACGACGCGGTACTGCTCCTTGTCCTCGGCCATGATCGCGTCGCGCAGCGCCGCCTGGGTGAGCTCGAGCTTGCGCGCCTGCAGGTCGGCGACCGAGGGCACCTTGGCAATGTCGATTTTCTGCTTGGTGATGCGCTCGATGTTGCGCAGCAGGTGGTGCTCGCGCGGCTCGACGAAGGTGATCGCGACGCCCTCGCGCCCGGCGCGTCCCACCCGGCCGATGCGATGCACGTAGGCTTCCGGCGCGTTGGGCAGGTCGTAGTTGACGACGTGGCTCAGGCGGTCGATGTCGAGTCCGCGCGCGGCGACGTCGGTCGCGATCAGCAGCTCGGTCGTGCCGGCGCGCACGCGCTTCATGACGCGATCGCGCTGCTCCTGGGTCATGCCGCCGTGCAAGGGCTCGGACGGATAGCCGCGCGCGCTCAGCGTCTCGCTCAGCGCATCGACTTCGGTGCGCGTGCGGCAGAAGATGATCGCAGCGGCCGGCGACTCCAGGTCGAGCACGCGGGCGAGGGCGGCCATCTTGGCGTCGCGCTTCACGAGGTAGGCTTCCTGGCGCACCTGCGGCACGTCGCCCGCCTTGGCCACGGGTTTGGCGATGCGGATGCGGATCGGGTCGCGCTGGTTGCGCTTGGCGATCGCCTCGATGCGCGGCGGCATGGTGGCCGAGAAGAGCACGGTTTGCCGCGTGGGCGAGGAGGCCGCGAGCACGGCTTCGATATCCTCGGCGAACCCCATGTCGAGCATCTCGTCGGCTTCGTCGAGGACCACGACGCGCACGGCCCCCAGCTGCAGGCTGCCGCGCCGCAGGTGGTCGAGCGCGCGTCCGGGTGTGGCGATGACCACATCCACGCCCGCACGCAACGCGTGCAGCTGCCGGCCGATGGGCTGGCCGCCGTAGACCGGCACCACACGGGCGCCGAGCGCCTTGCCGTAACGGTGCACGGCTTCGGAAACCTGCATCGCCAGCTCGCGCGTCGGCACCAGCACCAGCGCCGTCGGGCCCTCGCCACGGCCCTCGTTCACGATGCGCTGCAGGATCGGCAGCGCGAACGCGGCGGTCTTGCCGGTGCCGGTGGCCGCCTGGCCCAGCAGGTCGCGACCCTCGATCAGGGGCGGAATGGTCTCGCGCTGGATCGGCGTGGGCTCCTCGTAGCCGAGGACCGTGAGCGCCGCGACGATTTGCGGGTCCAATCCAAGCGCCGCAAATGCGCCATCATCTTTCTTCTTGGTCACGTCGAATCCTCCAGTCGAACCTTAGAGGTTACCGCATGAGAACCGTTCGTTACATGGTGACGGTGGTGGCACTCCTCGCGGGATGCGCCACCGGCCCCGAAGCGCCGCGCGGACCGCCGGTCACGGCCGAGGAGGCGCGGGCCCGCATCGCCGCGCACCTGCCGCCCAAGCTCCCGGACGCGAAGGGCTGGGCCACCGATATCTATGCCGCGATGGCGTCGCTGGGAGTCGCGCCGTCGGTCGAGAACATCTGCGCCATCGTCGCCGTCACCGAGCAGGAGTCGGGCTTCAAGGCGAATCCGGAGGTGGCCGGCCTTTCCGCCATCGCCTGGAAGGAGATCGAGCGCCAGCGCGAAAGCGTCGGCATCCCGAAGCTGATCCTCGACGCCGCGTTGCTGCTGCCCTCGTCCGATGGCCGCAGCTATCGCGACCGCATCGACGCCGCGCGCACCGAGCTCGATCTCAGCGACGCCTACGAGGATATGATCGGGCGCGTGCCGCTGGCGCGGCGCTTCCTGGAGGATCGCAACCCGGTGCGTACCGCGGGACCCATGCAGGTGAGCGTGGCGTTCGCGCAATCCCACGCGCGCTCGCGGCCCTATCCATACCCGGTGGCCACATCGCTGCGACAGGAGCTCTTCACCCGCCGTGGCGGCATGTACTTCGGAATCGCGCACCTGATGGACTACCCCGCGGGCTACGACGCCATGATCCACCGCTTCGCGGACTACAACGCCGGCCACTACGCGAGCCGCAACGCGGCATTCCAGAAGGCGCTCGCCGAAGCCACCGGCATCCCGCTGGATCTCGATGGCGACCTGGTTCGCATGGAGAACGGCAGCATCGCCCGGGATCCGGGCAGCACCGAGCGGGCCGCGCGCGTGCTGGGGCAGCGCATCGGGATGGACGAGGCGCAGGTTCGCCGCGACCTCGAGCACGGCGCGCAGGCCGATTTCGCGCGCACACGCCTCTACCAGCGCGTGTTCGATTACGCGGAGGCGAAGTCGGGCAAGTCGCTGCCGCGCGAGACGCTGCCGCAGATTCCGCTGAAGAGCGCGAAGATCCGCCGCTCGCTAACCACCGAATGGTTCGCCAAGCGCGTGGACACCCGCTACCGCGCCTGCCTCGCGCGCTGATCGGCTATCCTGCATCGACCATCATCGATAAAGGATGGAGGAGAGAAACATGGCATCGAAGTCCAGCAAGAAAGCGCAGGGCAAGGTGAAGCGGGCGATGCACAAGCGCAAGCGCGGCACGCTGAGGAGCGGCTCCGGCCAGAAGGTGACCAGCCGCAAGCAGGCGATAGCGATCGGGCTGTCGGAGGCGCGAGCCGCCGGCGCGAAGGTGCCGAAGAGGAAGGCGAAGCGGAAGACGAAGGCGAAGTCGAAAACGAAGTCGAAGAAGCGGAAGTCGTCCTAGGTGTTCCAGGAAGGCCCGCTGCCTTCGGCGCGGGTCACCTCCACGCCGTCGACCACCATCTTCCACAGGGAGCCGTCGCGGTAGGGCCGCTTGGTGACGACGAACGTCGTCCTGAGGAAACCGATGCCGGCCGAGAAATTGTCGCCGTCGAATCCCAGCAGCGGTGCGTTCACCGAGGTGGAGCCGGAGTCGCGTCGGCGCTCGTATTCCACGTGCCCCTCGCGCGTGATGCGCAGCCGCATCTCCGGGCCGCGCCAATCGCCGACGTAGTCGGCCTTGTCGGCCGGCACCGCCTGGCCGCAGGCCGCGATCAAGCACGCGACCAGCAGCGCAAGCAGTGCGCGGCTCGCGTTCGTCATCAGGAGCCGCAGCGGCTCACGAGCGGCGCAACGGTCTGGCGCGTCACCTGCGCGCGGAAGTCGACGCCGTCCATGCGGTAGATCACGTTGCCCGTGTCCGCCTTCGCGAAATCGAGGGCGAGGGTGCCCACGGACTCGAGGCGGCCGCGCTTGGCGCGATAGAGCTCCCCGGTGAACTGCCCATCCGGCTGGCGGCGGCCGTTGGACATGACCGACCAGGTGGGCTTGTTCTGCGCGTCATAGTTGAAGAGCACGCCGAAGGCGGTGCTGCCCTGCTGGGAGATCGCCACCCCCCAGCCTTGCTCGCGCGGGTCGGACCAGAGCGAGGTGAGGTTCGCTCCAGCCGCGGCCTTGGCCGAGGCGACGCTCCAGCCGCATTCGCGCGGCGCAGCGTCGAAGACGAAGCGCTCCACCGTGCGGGTATGCGATTGCCCATCGACGACGTAGAGCAGCTTCGCGTTGCCGGCCGTGTCGGGCGTGATGCGCATGATCCCCACCGGGGCGATATCGCTCAGGGCCTGCACGGCCGGGCCTCGCGTGCGGTAGAGGACTCCCGAGAACGACCCGTCGGGCTGGCGGATGCCGCTCGACATCACCAGCCACGTGGGATCGCCCGCGGCGTCGTACGTGAAGAGCGCCGCGAATGCCACGATGCCCTGGTGGTCGATGAACAAGCCCCAGCCCGGATCGGCGGAGTCGTACCAGACGTCGGTGAGGTTCACCAGCGACGCCGCTTCGGTATTTCGCCGCAGGATGCTGATCGATTGGTCGTGCCAGTTGGTGACGTAGGTATCGCCGGTGGCCCCGTTCACCGCCACGGCGCTCGGACCGATGAGCTCGTTCGGCAGCGGCGCGCGGCCGACCGGGACCGTGTCCAGGCGCGCGCCGTCGCGGGAGAGGACCGCGGCCTGGCCGATCCTGGGCAGCGAGACGACTACCGTTCCCGCTTGTCCATTGATCGCCAGGGCGGTGGGTGAGGACTCGAAGTCGGTGACGCGCAGCAGCTTGCCGCCCGCGGGCTCAATCACTGCGAGCCAGGCGTTGACGTTTTCGAGGACGTGCACGAAGCCGGTGGAAGGATCGACCGCGGCCTGCGGCGAAAGCGTCGGCCCGAAGAGATTCAGGTTGCGGGTGTCCGGAAGCTCGACGCTGCGCTGCAGCGCGAGGCTGGCGGCGTCGAGCACGAACAAGGATCCGCGAACGCTGTTGCGGCGCATATCGCCCGCGGGCAGGTCCGTACGGCTGAAGTCGCTGTGCCCGACGACGAAGATGCTGTCTCCGCGGGGAGACGCCAGCACGCGTTTCGCTTCACGGCCCAGCATCAGGGGCGTGCCGACGAAAGTCCGGGTCGCGGTATCGAACGCCTGGACGAAGCCCGGCTTCGCCTCGGCCGTGCGGAAATAATGGTTGCCGATCACGTACAGGCGCTTGCCGTCCGGGCTCAGCGCGCCATCCACGGGCGCGTATCCACCCATCGAATACGTCTGCACCGCATTCGTGGCGAGGTCGATGACGGACACGTAGGCAGTGCTGGTCGCGGTCGGCCAACCGGTCGACATGTCCATCTGCATGTCGTTGCCGACGATG
>DATLEL010000158.1:0-3825 GCA_035525255.1 Usitatibacter sp. | reverse complement strand
CGCTCCAAGGGTGCCGTCATGGCGTCACGCCCAGCGGCTTCTGGTCCTGCTCGGGGAGCGGCAGCAACTGCTTGGCGCCGGTCGCGGGCAGCAGCCCGTTCCACGGCATCTTGATGTCGCCCTGCAGGCCGCGGATGTAATCGTAGCGGTCGGCGGTGATCGCGGCCGCGGCCTTGTCGTCCTTCAGCACCACCGGGCGCAGGAACACCATGAGGTTGGTGCGCTTGCGGTTGCGCGACTCGTACTTGAAGAGCGCGCCGATCCAGGGGATGTCGCCCAGCAGCGGCACCTTGTCGATGGACGCCTGCTGGTCGTCCTGGATCAGCCCGCCGAGCACCACGATCTGGCCGTCGTCCACCAGTACCGTCGATTCGAGCAGGCGCTTGGTGGTGATGATGTCCGCGGAGCCCACCAGCGCCTTGTCGCGCGTCACGTTGGAAACTTCCTGGAAGATCTTGAGCTTCACCGCGCCGGCTTCCGAGACCTGCGGCGTGACTCGCAGCGTGAGGCCGATGTCCTTGCGCTCGATGGTCTGGAACGGGTTGGTGGCGCTGCCGGAGCTCGGCGTGTAGGTGCCGGTGATGAACGGCACATTCTGGCCCACGACGATGCGCGCTTCCTCGTTGTCGAGGGTGAGCACGTTGGGCGTCGAGAGCACGTTGGCGCCGGAATCGCCCTCGAGCGCGCGCGCCAGCAGCTGCAGGTTCGCCACCTCGATGTTGGTGCCCGGGATCTTCAGCGAGCCGCGGATGATGCCGAGGTTGAGGCCCGCGCCGACGTCGCGCGGGTCGGCGACGGCGTTGAGGATGTTGCTGCCCGCCGTGGTGTTGAAATTGGTGCCGCCGAAGACCACCTGGCCGTCGCCAATATTGCGTCCGGCATTCCACTGCACGCCGAATTCCGCGGCGGTGCCGGTGGAGACCTCGACGATGAGCGCTTCCACGTACACCTGGTGGCGGCGCTGGTCGAGGGAGTCGATCACCGTGCGCAGCGCGCGATACACCGGCTCCGGCGCGGTGATGATGATCGAGTTGGTGGGCGGATAAGCCTGGATGATCGAGCTGGGTGCGGCGGCGGGTGGGTTCCCGCTGGCGCTGGTCGAAGCCGTGGTCTGCGTCGCCGTGTTGCCCGCGGGAGTGGTGGTGGTAGTCGTGGTGCGCGAAGACTCGCTCCCTGAGAGGAGGCCGCGGAGCGTGTCCGCGATGCGAGTGGCTTCCGCATTGCGCAGGAACACGGTGTAGATGTTGTTGTTGCCCGCGCCCGGCGTATCCAGCCCGATGGCGAGGGACTTGATGCGGTTCATCAGCTGCGCGTTCTCCGCGCGGATGATGATGCTGTTGGTGCGCGAATCCACCGCCACCGCGGCCTTGGGCACCACGCCCGGCGCGTTGGCGGGCGGCGTGGTCTCGGGCACGACCCGCTGCAGCATCTGCGCGATGTCGATCGCGGAGGCGTTCTGCAGCCGGATGATGTGCACCTCCGACGACGACGGCAGGTCGATCGACTCGATGATCCGGCGGATGCGCTGCACGTTCGAGGCGTAGTCGGTGATGACGATGGCGTTGTTGTTCGGGTACGCCGCGATGAAGTTGTTGGCGGTCACCAGCGGACGCAGCACCGGTACCAGCTGCACCGCGTTCTCGTTCTGCAGGATGAAGACCTGCGTCACGATGCGGTCGCCGGCGGTGCGCGCGCCGGCGTCCCCCATGGGCCCCGCGCTGGTCTTGGCTTCCGCCTCCGGCACGATCTTCACGAAGCCGTCGGCTTCGATCGCCGCGTAGCCCTGCACGCGCAGCGCCGACAGCAGGATCTGGTACAGCATGTCCTTCGAGACCGGCTGGTCGGAGACGATGTTGACGGTGCCGGTGACGCGAGGGTCGAGGATGAAATTCTTGCCCGTGTGCTGGCCGACGGTCTTGATCACGGATTGGATGTCGGCGTTGACGAAATTGACGGTGATCTTGTCGTCCTGGGCCGCGGCCGGCAGCGCCATCGCGGCCGCCACGGCGACCAGCGCCAGGACACGCCGCGCAAGGGCCGCGGGCAGACTTAGAAAGGGTGTCACGATGTGAGGCTTTTCCGTTGATTTGTCTGACGTTTTTCGACGTGCAGAGTGTACGCGCGCCCCGCCCCTAGGGCAACAAAAGGACTTCCGGCCGGCCGCTTTACTGGATGGAATACGACAACTGGACCATGGCCGAGCCGCGCTGCACCTCGGCCTGGATCGACGAGAGCGTGCCGAACTGCGTGTAGAGGCGCGCGAGGTCTCCCGCCGAAGCCACTACCTGGCCGTTCACCTTCTTGATGACGTCGCCGGGCTGCAAACCCAGTTTTTGCGCGAGGCTGCCGGCGGGCGCGGCTTCCATGCGCACGCCACCGCCCGCCGGCGTGCCGATGGCGCCGAGGTAGTTGAGCTGGTTGGGATCGCGCAACGCGTCGTCGAGCTCCTTGCGGGAGAGCGCATAACTGTTGCTGCCGGTGCGCGACACGTTGAGCTTGAAGAATCCCTGCCGGGGCTGCGCCGGGGCGGCCGCGCTCGCGGTGGCGCGCGTCGTCTCCAGGTCGACGCGCTCCCGCACCCCCGCGCGCGAGAGCACCACGTAGCCGGGCGCCACTTCCACCAGCTTCACGCCCGGCTGCACCTCGCCGTCGATGAACACCGCCAGGTCCTTGCCCGCGCCGGTCGAGAAGATCGCCGAGGCCGCGACCCCCGGCGTCGGCGCGACCACGCCCTTGAGGCGCAGCCCGGCAACGCTCGTGGTTCCTCCACCGGGTGCGGGGGCGGTCGCTCCGAAAAGAGCGGCCACGGCCGCCATGTCGACGCCGCCGCTGCTGGGGGGTGCAGCCGCGACGCGGGGCGGCGTGAGGAAAACCCAGGTCCAGTGCGCGAGCTGCCACGCCAGCAGCAGCACCAGCCCCGCGAGCAACAATGCACCGGTCCGGGAGGGTCGCTCGACGGTGGAGACGGGGGAGGCGGCCATGGAGAGATGGTATCGCGGCAGTTACGGCTGTAGCGCGAGTCAACACACAGTTAACAGACGCAAAGCGGCCGCACGCGGTAATTTGGCGCCTCGCATGCTCGGGAGGACGACAAGAATGACCTTCAGATC
This sequence comes from Usitatibacter sp., assembly GCA_035525255.1. Lineage (GTDB taxonomy): Bacteria > Pseudomonadota > Gammaproteobacteria > Burkholderiales > Usitatibacteraceae > Usitatibacter. The sequence goes on along the minus strand of DATLEL010000158.1, from coordinate 715 downwards.
CATTGCCGCCGCGGCCCTCGTGGGCGCAGCGCTCGCGGCCCACGCGCAGGTCCCGGGGGTCAGCAACGACCGGGTGCTGATCGGGCAGACCGCGGGATTCACCGGCACGCAGGCCGGCGCGGTCAACGAGAACACCGCCGGCGCCCGCATGTACATCGACTGGGTGAACAAGAACGGCGGCGTCCACGGGCGCAAGATCGAGCTGGTATCGCTCGACGACGTGTTCGACCCGAAGAAGGCCGGCGCCAACGCGAAGATCCTCATCGACGAGAAGAAGGTGTTCGCGATGTTCCTCACGCGCGGCACGCCGCACAACGAGGTCATCATCCCGCTCATCAAGGCCGCCGGCGTGCCGCTGGTGGCCCCGTCCACCGGCGCGCAGCTGCTCCACGAGCCGGTGAATCCCCTCATCTTCAACGTGCGCGCCAAGTACCAGCTCGAGGCCGAGAAGGGCATCGTGCAGCTCTCTTCCATGGGCATCCAGCGGATCGGCGTGATCCACGTCGAGGACTCCTTCGGCAAGGACGCGCTCGCGGGCGCGGTGCGCGGTTTCGCCGAGGCGAACGTGAAGCCGCTGGGCATCTGGTCCTACGACCGCACCACGCCCAAGTTCGAGACCGCCGTCGCCGGGCTGCTCGCCACCAACCCGCAGGCGGCGGTGCTGCTGGGCTCCGGCAACCACGTGGCCGAGATCGTGAAGCAGATCCGCGCGAAG
>DATLEL010000153.1:0-2324 GCA_035525255.1 Usitatibacter sp. | reverse complement strand
TCGCCCGCGGCCGCGGTGCCGAGCGCCTTCTCGGCATCGGCCTGGGTGAAAACCTGGCAGGCATCGAACGCTTCCTGTGCGGCGGCCGGGGCAGCGATGGCGGCGAGCACGCCCGTGAACAGCAGCTTTCGCATGGCGGATTTCCCTCGTGCGTGCGCGGTTGTGGTTCTTGTGCGCCCATCATACGCGGGACCACCCGCGCGCTACTGGGTATCCCGCACGCCTCCGAAGAAACCGGTGTAGTTCGAGCAGATGTTGTCGCGCGCCGTGTACTTGGCGGAAATCCCGTTCTGGTTCGCGTAGATCTCCGTCATGGAGAACGTCCCCGAGTTGGTGGCGCCACCCGCACACCCGAAAGTGCCGTTGGGGATGCTGCCGATCTTTCCGTGCGTGACGTACTGGCCCGAGAAGGTGCAGGTGGTGGACTGGTTGTTGGAGCTGAATACCACCGTGAAGCGCGGGCTGGAGGTGCTGTGCTCGATGGTGAGCTCGTTCACGATGAACATCCCGCCGGCCAGGGAGCATCCGGTGCCGTTGCCGATGAAACCGCCGATGTAGTTGCCCGCGAGGTTGTTCTCGCGGAAGGTGTTGCGCACGATGCTCTTGTTCACCGCCACGCCGTCGATCGAATAGCTCAGGGTCGCGGCGGTCGGCGAGGAGAAGTTGATCGTCATGCTCCCCACTGCGATCGCCCCCTGCAGCTGCGCCGGATTCCAGGGCGCCGCGAAATAGGTGCCCATGGTGCGGTAGAGCGTGCCGCTGAAGCTGGTCTGGCTGCCGGTGAGGCCCGAGGCGTAATACCAGCGCGGCGTGTTGTCGGCGCCGTAGACGTACATCGACGCGAAGATGGTCTCGCGCTGCTGGACGATGTTGATGCCCCAGCCGGGCTCGGCCTGGGTGTACCAGATGTCGGTGTAATCGGGTGAGTACGTGGTGGCCGCGGCGGGGAGTGCGAAGCCGAGACAGGCGAGAAAGGCAGCGGTGTATCCGCGAAGCGACGTGGTCATGGCAGTCCTGGGGGCGGTTGCGGTCGAAGGGCCGCATTCTGCCCATAATGACCCGGCGCCGCGCAAACAGTTCACCCCGTTGGGTATCATTTCGTGACAATCACGGAGACGCACATGCAACGCACATCCCTCATCCTCCTCACGCTGGCGTCTCTCTCGCTGCCGGCGGCAGCGCAGGTGTCCTGGTACGGCGGACTCGCCGCGGGCCAGTCGCGCACCGACCGCGAGCTGGTCGACAACCGCGAGTCGACCCTGCTTTTCGCCGAGGACATCCACACGGATTTCGATGCGCGGGATCGCGCGTGGAAAGCCTTCGCGGGCGTGCGCTTCAGCCGCTGGATCGGCCTCGAATTGACCTATGCGGACCTGGGCAGCCACCGGATGTACACGACTTTGCAGGGCGGCACGCCGGCGTTCCCGGCGGCCATCATCATCGACCGCAAGATCTCGGGTTTCGGCCTGGACGCGGTGGGCAGCGTCCCGCTGCTCGACGGCGCGCTCGATCTCTTCGGCAAGGTGGGGACGTTCCGCTCGCGCCTCGAAGCCACGGCCACGCTCGAAGGCAACATCGAGTTCAGCGGCGGCAGCGGCGAGCGTTTCCGCACCGTGAAGCGCAGCGAGAACGTATCGCACGCGGGGCTCGGCCTGCAATACTGGATCACCCCGCGCATCGCCCTGCGCGCCGAGTGGGAACGCTTCTTCTCCATCGGCAAGCCGTTTGCCGTAGGCGGCATCGGCACCACCGGCCAGGCCGACACCGACGCGGGTTGGGTGGGCGTGGTGGCGCGCTTCTAGGAGACTGCGCTCACGAGAGCGCGCGCAGCACCGCGCGCAGTCCCTGGGCCTCTCCCCCCACCGGGCGCCCCGGCCGGCTCGCGTCGTTCCACGAGAACACGTCGAAGTGTGCCCATGGAATCTCCGGCGGCACGAAGTAATCGAGGAAGAGCGCGCCCACGATGGCGCCGGCGAAGCCGCCGCGTCCCGAGTTGCTGAAGTCGGCGACCTCGCTGTCGAAGAGGCGGCGGTAATTTCGCCACAGCGGCAGGCGCCACATGGGATCGTCGGTTTCCTCGGCCGCGTCGAGCAAGCGTGCGGCGAGCTTGTCGTCGTTCGCGAACAGCACCGGCAGCTCAGGGCCGAGGGCTACGCGGGCCGCGCCCGTCAGCGTGGCGAAGTCGATGATGGTGCGGGGCTTCTGCTCCACCGCATAGGCGAGCGCATCGCACAGGATCACGCGGCCCTCGGCGTCGGTGTTGCCCACCTCGACGTTGAGGCCCTTGCGCGTGCGCACTACGTCGCCGGGACGATAGGCGTTGC
>DATLEL010000152.1:0-3309 GCA_035525255.1 Usitatibacter sp. | reverse complement strand
CGTGCTCCTGCTCGGAGAAGCGCCGAGCCACCGCGGCTGCCGCTTCACCGGGATCCCGTTCTGCTCCGAGGTGGAGCTCACCCACAAGGCGGCGCTGGTCGCGCGCGAGCCGCTGGCCCTCACCAGCGCCGCGCCGAAGCCGATGTCCGAGCGCAGCGCCGCGATCGTGTGGGACGAGATGCAACGCGCGGCGTGCGCCCGCGAAGTGGTGTTGTGGAACGCATTCCCCTGGCATCCCTATCGCGACGAGGTCGCGACCAATCGCAAGCCGCGCCTCTCGGAGGTGAAGCAGGGGAGGCCCGCCTTCGAGGCGTTGCTGCGTTGCTTCACTCATCCCATCGACGTGTTCGCCATCGGCAAGGTCGCGGAGGCGGCGCTCGCCACCTGGGAAGGCTTCCGTTGCGCGGGTTACCTGCGCCACCCGTCCATGGGCGGCGAAAGCCGGTTCCGCGCACAGTTCCGCCAGCAGGTCGTGGCGCACCTGCAGTCATGAGCGCGCTGGATACCCTCGACACCCCCGCGCTGCTCCTGGACGAAGGCAGGATGAAGCGCAATTGCCTCCGCATGCGCGAGCGCGTGCACGCGGCGGGCGTGCTGCTGCGCCCGCACGTGAAAACGGCGAAGAGCGTGGAGGTCGCCCAAGTCGCGCTCGACGCGCCCGCAGGACCGATCACCGTGTCCACGCTGCGCGAAGCAGAATATTTCTGCGACCACGGTTTCCGCGACATGCTCTACGCGGTCGGCATCGTGCCCGGCAAGGTGCCGCGCATCGCCGGGCTCGCGCGGCGCGGAGCGCGAGTGACCGCGATCGTCGACAGCGTCGACGCGGCGCAGGCACTGGTCGCCGCGGCGGGGAAAGCGGGCGTGCGCGTTCCCGCGCTGATCGAGATCGACAGCGACGGCCATCGCGCCGGCATTGCTCCCGCGAGTCCCGAGCTGCTGAAAGTCGGCGCCGCGCTGGGCGAATCGCTGCACGGCGTCATGACCCACGCCGGAGACTCGTACAACTGCGACTCCGTCGATTGCATTCGCGCAGTGGCCGATCGCGAGCGCGAGGCCGTGGTCTCGAGCGCCGCTGCGCTACGTGCGCAGGGCCACGCCTGCCCGGTGGTGAGCGTGGGCTCCACGCCCACGGCGACGTTCGCGCGATCCTTCGAGGGCGTGTCGGAGGTACGCACCGGCGTCTACGTGTTCCACGACCTGGTGATGGCGGGGCTCGGCGTGTGCTCCATCGACGACATCGCCATCTCGGTGCTGGGCAGCGTGATCGGCCACCAGCGCGACAAGGGCTGGGTCATCACCGATGCCGGATGGATGGCCCTCTCCCGCGACCGCGGCACTGCGCGCCAGAAGGTCGACCAGGGTTACGGCGTGGTGTGCGACGCGGCCGGGGCGCCGATCGAAGACCTCATCGTGGTGGATGCGAACCAGGAGCACGGCATCGTGGCGCGCCGCGGCGGTGGAGCGCTCGATGTCACGCGCTTCCCCATCGGCACGCGCCTGCGCGTCCTGCCCAACCACGCTTGCGCCACCGCCGCGCAGCACAGCGAGTACCGAGTCCTTGAGGGCGATCAGCCCACGCGTACCTGGGAGCGCTTCAGCGGCTGGTAAAACCTGAAACTGGTGTCAGACACGGATTTCAAATTGCGCAACTCGTGTCTGACACCAGTTTTATTCCGCCTTGATTCCCGCCGCCTTCACCACCTGGCCGTACTTCGCGAGGTCCGCGCGGATCTGGTCCGCGAGTTGTTGCGGAGTGCCGGGCGTCGCCACGATGCCGAGCCCCGCGAGACGCTCGACGATGGCGGGATCGGTGAGCACCGCGTTCAGCTCGCGGTTCAATTTCTCCACGATGGCGCGCGGCGTCTTCGCGGGCGCCAGGATCGCGACCCAGCTGCTGGACTCGAAGTCGGTGATGCCGGCTTCCATGAAGGTCGGCACGTCCGGCAGCGACGGCGCTCGCTTCATGCTGGATACCGCGATCGGCACGAGCTTGCCCGCCTTCACGTGCTGCATCGCGCCCGCCACCGCCGTGTAGACCAACGGGATGTTCCCACCGAGCGCATCGGTCATCGCCTGCCCGCCGCCCTTGTAGGGCACGTGGTTCAGCTTCGACCCGGTCTTCTGGTTGAGGAGCTCGCCGGCGATGTGCGGCGTGCCGCCGACGCCGGACGTGCCGTAGGGCACGCCGCCGGGCTGGGTCTTCGAATACGCGATCAGCTCGGGCAGCGTCTTCGCGGGGAACGACGGGTGCGCGACGATGATGAGCGCCGCGTCCCCGATCTTTCCGATCGGCTCCAGCTCGCGAACGACGTCGAACGGGAAATTCGGGAACACGTGCGGGTTGATCACCAGCGTGCCGTCGAACCCGAGCACCAGCGTGTAGCCGTCGGGCGCCGCATTCACCACCTGCTGCGTGCCGATGTTGCCCGATGCGCCCGCCTTGTTCTCCACCACGATCGACTGGCCGAGGCGCTTTGCGAGCGCATCGGCGACGACGCGCCCACTGGTGTCGGTCACGCCGCCGGGCGCGAACGGCACGATGAGGCGGATCGGCTTGTCGGGATACTGGCCGTGCGCGGCGGCGCAGCCGAGGACGGTACACAAGAGTGCGAACCAACGCTTCATGGGGCATTTCCTCCGGAAAATCGCTATAATTCGTCTTCTTTTGCGCCCGTAGCTCAGATGGATAGAGTACCTGGCTACGAACCAGGGGGTCGTGGGTTCGAATCCTGCCGGGCGCGCCAGTTGCAAGGGCTCAGGGAAACCTGGGCCCTTTTCATTCGCGAGGCACCAGCATGACCAAACGCTACATCCTCGAGGAAGTGGCCGTCGTGGAAAACGACTTTTCCGCGGATTCGCGCGACAAGGACGGACTGCGCGTCGTCACGTACGAATCGCGCCGCAGCATCAAGCTGCACCTTGCGATCGATCACATCGTGCAGATCGAGGAAGTGCGGGACAGCAAGGGCGAGGGTGTCGGCCGCTCCATCGTGACGCTCACCTCGGGCCATCGCTACGTCACCCGGCGCAGCGCCGCGGAGCTTTGCGCGTCCATCGAAAAAGCCGGCGCTCCAGCCTGAGCCATAAAAAAAGGCCAGCCTTGCGACTGGCCTTTTGCGTTGGAGCGGCGGCCGTTACGGGCAGCCGCTCACCGCGACGCCGGCGTTGCCGTCGGTGAACGTTCCGAACGGAGCCGATTTCGCCGTCGCATAGATGCACGACGCCGACGTGCCCGCGAGCTTCGGTCCCGCCATGCCCGGCTGGTTCGTATAGCCCCACGAATTCACCGAGATGATCGGGCCGTTG
>DATLEL010000136.1:0-6370 GCA_035525255.1 Usitatibacter sp. | reverse complement strand
ATCAAGTGCCTGGAGCCCAACCGCCGCGTCGAGGTCGAGCAGATCACCATCGAGCAGCGCGCCCGCTAGCCGCTTCGCCCCCGCCGTTCTGCATTTCGGCCGCCCTTTCCGGCCGCTTCGTCGCCTGCCCCTCGCGGGGCGCGCGGCCCTCTCCGATCATGCTGGAACCAATCCGCTGCCCCAGGGCAATACGGACAAGGACGGATTCCAACCTGAAGGAGAAGATGAAATGAAAAAGCTGACCCTGCTCGTCGCGGCGCCCCTCGCCGTCCTCGCTGCCTGCGCCGGTACGCCCACCGCCAACACCACGAGCTCGTACGCGCCCATGAGCACCCAGTATTGCCAGCGCGACCGTCTCACCACCGAGGGCGACGCCCTGGTGTGCAACTGGGCCGCGAGCGTTTCCGCCGCATGCGACGGGACGAGTGCGACCACCGTGCGCAAGAGCACGGTCGCGAAGGGCCCCGCCAACGCCGGGCGCTGCAGCGACGGCCGCTGGCTGGTGAGCGTCACGACGCAGTAAGGCAAGCGGGGCCGGGCGCATCCCGGCCCCATCGAGGGCTAGAGCGCCTTCACCTCGATCCGCCGCGGCTTCGCCTGCTCGCGCTTCGGCACGCGCAGCGTGAGCACGCCTTGCTGCAGGCTCGCGCTGATGTTGGCCGTGTCGAGGTCGCGACCCAGCACGAAGCTGCGCTTGTAGTGGGGCACGCGGATTTCCGCGTACACCCGCTGCAGGGCGCCCGATTCGCCGAGCGCTACCTTGCCCTCGACGGTGAGCGTGTCGCCATCGACGCCGATCGCCAGGTTCTCGCGGGTCACGCCCGGCAAGTCGGCGATGACGATGATCGCCTCGCCGTCCTCCACGATGTCCACTGCCGGCACCAGGGGCGTCGCGTTGTATTCATGCCCGGCCTCCTGCTCGAGGCCGCTTTGCTTCATGTCCATGGTTGCTCTCCTCAGTCCTTGATCTCGATGCGGCGGGGCTTCGAGGACTCGCGCTTCGGCACGACGATCTTCAGCACGCCGTCGCGGTAGCTCGCTTCAACCCGGCCCGCGTCCACGTCCTCCGGCAGGCTTACGACGCGGCGGAACGCGCCCGCGAACCGATCGTTGGCATAGACGCTCACCTTGTCGGATTCCGGTGGCAGGGTGGCCGGACGCTCCCCCGCGATGGTGAGCAGGCCCTTGTCGACGGAAACGTCTACCCGGGACGCATCGAGCCCGGGCGCGAACGCGAAGATCTCGACCGCATCGGCGGTGACGCCCATGTTGATGGCGGGAAATGCGCCGCGCCCGGCGGCACGGATGCTGGACGGCCCGCGGGCGCCGAACACCTGCTCGAAATGGCGTTGCAGGCCTTCGAAGTCGGCCAGCAGCTCGGCGGGAAACCGGGTCAATGACGGATACATGGCTCCTCTCCTGAAGTGGCGGTAGCGGGGAGTTAGGGGCGGATTTGGCGGGTTCAAGCCCCCCAATGTGTAGCTCGCCGGCCACGCGGCATCCAGACGGACTAGGCGCCCCATGCCAGACAAACGAACCACATCCTGTAAGTTGAGTCTGACAAGCAACCTCCCACATTCCGACGACATGAAACCTCTAGACAAGCTGGCCGTGGAGCTCCTCGAAGGACGCGACGCGATCCTGGTGCGATGGCGCGAGCAGGTGCGCGCCCTACCGTCGGCGAAGAAACTCGACGTCCCGACGCTCAACGACCATATCCCCGGATGGATCGTCGAGCTCGCGTCCACGCTGCGCAAGGAAGCCGAGGTCCTGGCGCCGAACGATCCCGGTTTCGTCGCCGCCCCCCTCGCGCATGGCCTGCAGCGCTTCGAGGATGGCTTCGACATCGAGGAGGTCGTGGCCGAGTACAACATCCTGCGCGACTGCGTCCACGACATGGCCGAGGGCGACGAGGTCGACCTCAAGGGCAAGGCGCGGCGCGTCGTGAACCGCGTGTTCGACAATGCCATTGCCGCGGCAGTGAAGGCGTTCGCCGAGAGCCAGGCGCGCGAAGTACAGCGCCGGCGTGCCGAGCACCTGGCGTTCGTCGCGCACGACCTGCGCACGCCGCTCAGCGCCATCACCTTTTCAGCGCACATCCTCCAGCAGCGCCTGCCGGAGCGCGACGACCCCGAGACGGCGCGCCTGCTGAAGACGCTGGTGCGCAATGCCAAGCAGCTGGACACCCTCGTCGCCAACGTGTTGAAGGAGAACACCCACCTCCTCACCGAGCTGGGCGTCACGATGGAGCGTCGCGTGTTCGACCTCTGGCCGATGGTGGAGACGCTGCTGCAGGACATGCAGCCGCTCGCCGCCAAGACCTCCACGCGGCTGGTGAACCAGGTGCCGGACGACCTGGACGTTCGCGCCGACGCGGGGCTCCTGCGGCGCATCCTGCAGAACCTGATCGCCAATGCGATCACCTACGCCCCCAACGGGGAAGTCGCCATCGGCGCGCTCGATCGCGGACCCGACCAGCCGGTCGAATGCTGGGTGACCGACAACGGCGCCGGCATTGCTCCCGAGCGCCTGGGAAAGGTCTTCGAGGCGCTGGAGACGGACCCCAATCGCGGCGGCATCGGCCTCGGCCTCGCGATCGTCAAGACCTTCGTCGAAGCGCACGGGGGCGAGGTGACCGTGGAAAGCGTCGAGGGCCAGGGCTCGACCTTCCGCTTCACATTGCCACGCGCCGCAACGGTCGTTGCGGAGGCGAAGAAGCCCGTGGCCGCGGAGACCGGCGCCGGCTAGCCGCCGCTCCCCGGCAGCAGCTTGCTGAGGGCGGTGACCACTTCCGCCACGCCCGGGATCGAGTTCGGGCCGGGCGCCTCGGCAAGGAGGAGGAGGTCTTCCTTCAGCTTGCCCGCGTCCAACTGCTGGCTCACCGCGATGAGGACGATCGCGATGACCTGGGCCATCGCGTCGCTGTTCAACTGTTCCATTTCGATCCTCCGGATTGAAGTCCCGCCGCGAGCTCCGCCACGACCGCGGCCGCCGGCACCTCGCGGCATCCCTGCGGGTTCTGCCCGCTCCACAACGGCGAGAAATCTCCCGACGCGCCAGCCTCTGCCTTGGCGCGCAATGGGCCGATCGCGGCCGTGGCCAGCGGGAACGCCGGCACTGCTCCGTTGATCGGACCCATCTCGCGAATCACCCGATTCACGATGCCGCGCGCGGGACGACCGGTGAACAGGTTGGTGAGCGCGGTGTGACGGGCGGCGTCGCTCTTCAGCGCCGCGCGATGGATCGCGCTGGTCGTGGCCTCCGGACAAAGCATGAACGCCGTCCCCACCTGCACGCCTGCCGCGCCGAGCGCCATCGCCGCCGCGACGCCGCGGGCATCCGCGATTCCGCCCGCGGCAATCACCGGGATCTTTACTGCACGCACCACCTGCGGCAGCAGCGCGAACGTGCCCACCTGGGTCGTGAGGTCCTCCGAGAGGAAATGGCCGCGATGCCCTCCCGCCTCGAGGCCCTGCGCGATCACCGCGTCCACGCCGCGCGCTTCGAGCCACCGCGCCTCCTCGACCGTGGTCGCGGAGCTGATGACGCGCGTACCCCACGACTTCACCCGGGCTACCAGCGCCTCCGGCGGCAAGCCGAAATGGAAGCTCACCACCGCGGGCTTTAAGCCCTCGAGCACATCGGCCGCCTCGGGGGTGAAGGGAGCGCGCCCTGGACCGGCGGGGATTGTCGCGGGGTCGATGCCGAATTCGTCGTAGTAGCGAGCGAGGGACTTGCGCCATGCAGCCTCGCGCGCCGGGTCGGCCGGCGGCGGCACGTGGCAGAAGAAATTCACGTTGAACGGTTTCGCGGTGCCCTGCCGGATGACGGCGATCTCGGAGCGCATCGAATCGGGCGCCAGCATCGCGCAAGGCAGCGAGCCCAGCGCACCCGCCTGCGAGCAAGCGGCCGCGAGCGCTCCCACCTGCACTCCCGCCATGGGAGCCTGGATGATGGGGAGCTCGATGCCGAAGAGATCCTGGAGGTTTTTCATGGTTCCCATCGTATCCCTCACAATGGCGGCATGAAAATCCCCAAGCGCCTGCAACCGCTGGTCGAGGAAGGCGTGATCGACAGCGTGGTGCGCCAACTGATGAGCGGCAAGGAAGCCATGGTCTTCGTCGTGCGCGCCGGCGGCGAGACGCGTTGCGCCAAGGTCTACAAGGAAGCCGACAAGCGCAGCTTCCGCCAGGCGGTCGACTACACCGAGAATCGCAAGACCAAGAACTCGCGCCAGGCACGCGCCATGGCCAAGGGCACGAAGTTCGGGCGCGAATCACAGGAGCGCGCATGGCAGAGCGCCGAAGTCGATGCGCTCTATCGGCTGGCGGCCGCCGGCGTGCGCGTGCCGAAGCCGTTCAATTTCCACGAGGGCGTGCTGCTGATGGAGCTCGTCACCGACGCGGAAGGCAACGCCGCGCCGCGACTGAACGACGTGGAGTTCTCCGCCGGCGAGGCGCGCGAGTTCCATGCGCGGCTGGTCGGTGAAGTGGTGCGCATGCTGTGCGCGGGCGTGATCCACGGCGACCTGTCGGAGTTCAACATCCTGGCGGGCGCCGCGGGCCCCGTGATCATCGACCTGCCCCAAGCGGTGGACGCCGCGGGCAACAACCACGCGCAAGCGATGCTCGAGCGCGACGTGGGCAACCTGCGGAATTTCTTCGGCCGCTTCGCGCCCGAGATCCTGGCCACCAATTACGCCGGAGAGATCTGGTCGATCTACCAGGCGGGGACGCTCACGCCGGAAACACCGCTCACCGGCCATTTCGTGCCCGAGGCCCGCGCCGTGGATCTCGAAGGCGTGGTGCGGGAGATCGGAGACGCCGAGCAGGCGGAGGCGGACCGCCTCACGCGGATCGCGACTCGCGCGCCCCACTGATCGCGGTGCAGAATGCGGGTGTCGCCATGGCACACGCGCCCATAGCCCTCCCGTTCAACCGCGCGCCTGCGCGCCCGCGGGTGCGGGCCGTGTCCCTGCCGCCGCGCATGCGCGGCCCCAAGCCCCTCACCCCGCCGTCCGCGCTCGACAAGCCGCCGGTCGCGAACTTCGTCCTGCTGTCGATGCTGCTGCACCTGTTCGCGATCCTGGTCTTCGGCGCGCCAAGCGGCGGCAGCCGCGAGGGACGCGCGATGTGGGGAGCGCTTCGCGTCACGCTCCTCGAAGCGCCCCGCGAGACGCCGCCAGCCCTGAAGGTGGAGCGCGAGCTTGCCCTGCTGCCCACTCCCCTGCCGCGAGAACGCACCCGCGTTCGCCCCGCCCCGCCGCCCAAGCCGATTGACCTGGGGATCGCGAGGAAGCTCGAGCAAGCCCCGGTGGTGGTGCCGCGCGTCATCGATCGCATCGTGAAGCCCGAGCCCGCGCGGGAAGAGCCGCCGCCGCTCGTCTTGCCACCGCCGACCGAGGCGCAGGTGGTCGCGCCCACGCCGGTCGCGCCAATCGCGCCGATCGCGCCGCCCGCCGAGGCTGCAGTCGTCGAAGCGCCCGCCCCGCCGCCCCCTCTCCCTCCGCCGACGCGCGTCGAGCGTCCCGCCGAAGCCCCGCCCGTCGCGGCGCCGCTGGTGCAGCCGGTTCCTCCGCCGCCCATACCGCAAGTGGAACGTCCACCGGTGGAAGTGCAATCGATTCCGGTCCCGCGGCTCGAGAGCGTTGCGCCGCCGCGCATCGAGCCGCGCATCGAACCCGAGGCGCGCCCCCTCGAGCGCACGCCTGCGGAGGAGAGGTCGGTCGCGCCGCCCGCGCCACCTCCCGCCGAGCGCGTGCAGCCCGCACCGCCGCCGGCTCCGCCCAAACCCGTGGAGCGCGCGGTGCCGCGCGAGGAACCTACGTTGCAGCCGTCGCCGTTCCGGCCCGCGCCCAGTGTGGACAAGCCATTTCCCCGCGGCAGCGAACAGCCTTCATCCAACTACGATCCCACCGCGCCCTCGGTGGATCTCGACGCCGCGCGCCGCCGCGCCGGCCAGCTCGCGCGCGAGGGCACCGGCAACCGCGCGCTCCTGCCCTTCGCCATGCCGCCGGTGCCGAAGCCCAAGTCGAAGCTCGAGACCGCGATCGAGAACGCCCGCAAGCCCGACTGCAAGACTGCCTATAAGGACATGGGGCTCCTGGCGGTCGTGCCGCTGATCGCGAACGAGTTCGGTGAGGGCAACTGCAAGTGGTGAGCGCCGTTTGTCAGCCTCGCGCGTGACGCCGCCGTTATAGCGGCAGTACACATCGAGGGGACGCGGGAATGGCGTTTTTTGAAATAGAGGGCCACTGGGACAGCATCGTGTCCCAATGGAACAGTTTTCCAAAAAAGCCATTTCGGCATCGGGGCTCCAGATAGCCATGAGCTCCAATCCCGCGCTCGCCGCCGCGCTTGCAAGCATCGAG
>DATLEL010000130.1:0-2087 GCA_035525255.1 Usitatibacter sp. | reverse complement strand
CATGTCGGCGCCGCTGGGCTTTCTTTTCTACTTCAAGCCGGCCTCGATCCCGTGGATCGCCACCGCGTTCGGCCTGTGGCCGTTCTTCATCCACATGAACCTGCGCCTGCCGATGGGGTGGCTCACGCCGGTGGTCGCGGGGCCGCAGTACCACCGCATCCACCATTCGATCGAGCGCGCGCACTGGAACCGCAATTACGCGGCGTACTTCCCGCTTTGGGACATCCTCTTCGGGACCGCGTACCTGCCCAAGCGGGGCGAGTATCCCGCCACCGGCCTCGAGCGCGGTGAGCCCGCGGGCATCGGCGACGCGCTGGCCGGCCCGTTCATCGCATGGCGGCGCATGCTGCGGCGGCGCCGCGCATCGGCTTGACCGAAGCGCCGCGGCACGCGTTCGGGCTGGACCTCGCCCGCGCCAGCGCCGTGGTCAGTGTGCTGGTCGCGCACGGCTCGCTCTTCTACGCCGAAGCCTTTCCCGCCGCGCGCTACGTGCTGATCGTCTTCGGGGTGCTGGGCGTGGAGATCTTCTTCGCGCTGTCGGGATTCCTGGTGGGGCGGCAGTTGCTGCTGGTGGCAGAGGGAAAGGCAAGCGGCTGGCGGTTCCTGCAGCGACGCTGGTGGCGCACGTTGCCGAACTACTATCTATTCCTCGCGGTGAATGCGGCCCTGGCGTGGTGGGTCGTGGATCGCGCCGCGCCCGATGCGCGCTTCCTGGTGTTCGCGCAGTCCCTGGTCCTGCCCGCGCGCGGCGATTTCTTTCCCGAGAGCTGGAGCCTCGCCATCGAGGAGTGGTTCTATCTCCTCGCCGCGGGCGCGTTCGCGATCGCGGCCTGGCGTCGCGCTTCCGCCCGTGCGCTGGGGATGGGCCTCGTGGCGATCACGGTGGCGTGGCCGCTGCTGCGCTACGGCGCCCAGTCCTGGCCGGAATTCCCGATGGATGGCGGCGTGCGCAAGGTCACGCTGCTACGCCTCGACGCGCTCGCGTTCGGCCTGGGTTGCGCGTGGTTCGAGCGCTACCGGGCGGCGGCATTCGATCGCTTGCGGAGCCCCGGCGTCCTTGCAGCGGCCGTCTTCCTGGTCGCGCTTTCCGCCGCCGCACTCGCGATGCTGGCAAGCGATCTCGCATTCTTCGCGCCCGCCCGCGACAACTTCACGCGTGCCCTCGCAAGCGTGCTCTTCACCGCAATGCCGCTCGCCGCCGCGCTGTGGCTGCCATGGCTGTCGCGGTGGGAATCATGGCGCTCGCCGCTCGCGCATCCGGTGCGAAAGCTGAGCGAGTGGTCGTACGCGATCTACCTCACGCATTTCCCGACGCTGCTGGTGCTGTTGGCGCTGTGGCCGGTGAACCAGGGAAGCGCGGGGATGCTGGCGGCGCGCACGCTGGCGTGGATCGTGGTCGCTGTAGTCCTGGCGGCGGTGGTCTACCGATGGTACGAGCACCCGATGACGCTGCGCCGCCCGTCGTTGTGAGGGTTAGCGGGGTTGGGCGGGCAAGGAACGCAGATTGCCTGCTCGAAGCACCACGATCTCCGCCCTATGCGAGCCGCACGCGGTCGAAGTCGCTGCCCCGCTCGATGATCTCGGCCACCATGGCCTGCTTCGCGGCGCCGTTCTCCCACACCTCGATACCCCGCCCCGCGGCGGCGACACCGGAGGGGAGCACCAGCGAGGCCGGGACGCGCAGCTTCTCCAGCGGCGCCAGCCGGAAGCCCTCGAGCCATTTGGTGCTGGTGCGGCTGCGCGAGAAATCCGCGCCGCGCACGGCCACGGGCTCGGGGCGCCCCGGGAATAGCGTCACGGTGATCACGACCCGTCCATCGGTCTCCTGCACCAGCGCGCTCACCATGCCGAGGAAGTAGGGCGACGTATCGGCAGGTCGCATCACCATCAGGCGGCCGATCGCCACGCCGCGCGAGGCATTGGCGGGGCGCACCAGCCGCCATGCGCCGAGCATCTCGTCGATCACGCCCCACGACTCCGCGGTGAAGCTGTGCTCCGCGACCATCATGCTCTGCGTGCGCGAGCTCACCTGGCCGAACACCTCGATGTCCTGCTTCTCCTGGCGCGTGAGCTCGCGGGTCTGGCCG
>DATLEL010000120.1:0-2011 GCA_035525255.1 Usitatibacter sp. | reverse complement strand
GGTCGCCTGTTCCTCGCCGGCGACGCGGCCCACATCGTCCCGCCCACCGGGGCGAAGGGGATGAACCTCGCGGTCGCGGATGTCCACGTCCTTGCGCACGCCCTCGCACGTTTTTACGCCACGGGCTCGGAAGCGCTGCTGGACGGGTACTCGGCTACGTGTCTCGCACGTGTCTGGCGGGCCGAGCATTTCTCGTGGTGGATGACGTCGATGCTGCACCGCTTCCCCGATGGCGACAGCTTCCAGCGGCGGCTGCAGATTTCGCAGCTCGAATACGTGGTGAGCAGCCGCGCGGCGGCGACCGCGCTCGCGGAGAACTACGTGGGGCTGCCGTTGCCGGTGCTGGGTTGACCAAATGGCAAGGCTGGGCACATTCTGTCGCGGGCTGGATTCCCGCCGACGCGGGAATGACGAGGAGAGCTGAATATGCGTAACGTTCTAGCCGGTCTTTTGGCAGCCGCGGCACTCGGCGCCCACGCGCAGGCACCGGTGAAAGTGGGCCTGGTCGCCCCGTTCTC
Source organism: Usitatibacter sp. (assembly GCA_035525255.1). Classification (GTDB taxonomy): domain Bacteria; phylum Pseudomonadota; class Gammaproteobacteria; order Burkholderiales; family Usitatibacteraceae; genus Usitatibacter. The sequence continues at coordinate 1,493 of DATLEL010000120.1, read as the reverse complement.
CGGCGTCGCCGCGGACTACGGCAAGCAGATGGAGGCCGGCATCAAGGCCTACTTCAAGCTGCACGGGGATAGCGCCGGCGGCCGCAAGATCGAGATCCTGGTGCGCGATACCGGGGGCCCCAACCCCGAGGTCGCCAAGCGCCTGGCCCAGGAGCTGGTGACGCGCGACAAGGTGGACTTCCTCGCGGGCTTCGGCTTCACGCCCGAGGCGATGGCGGCGGCGCCGGTGGCGACCGAATCGAAGACGCCGATGGTGGTGATGAACGCTGCCTCTTCCGTGGTGACGACGCGCTCGCCCTACATCGCGCGCTTTTCCATGACGCTGCAGCAGGTGTCGGCGCCCATGGCGCAATGGGCGGCGAAGAACGGCATCAAGAAGGTGTACACGCTGGTCGCGGACTATGCGCCCGGCATCGATTCGGAGACCGCGTTCAAGAACGCGTTCACCGCGGCGGGCGGGCAGGTGGTCGATTCGGTGCGCGTGCCGCTGCGCAATCCGGAGTTCGCCCCCTTCGTGCAGCGCATCAAGGATGCCAAGCCCGAAGCGGTGTTCATGTTCGTGCCGGCGGGCGAGCAGAGCATCGCCTTCATGAAGGCGTTCGAGGAGCGCGGGCTCGCCAAGGCGGGCATCAAGGTGATCGCCACCGGCGACCTCACCGACGACAACGTGCTCAACACCATGGGGGATCCGGTGGTGGGCGTCATCACCAGCCACCACTACTCCGCGCACCACGATTCGGCCGAGAATCGCGCGTTCGTCAAGGCCTTCAAGGAAGTCGGCGGCGACCTCAAGCGGCCCAACTTCATGGGCGTGGGCGGCTACGACGGCATGGCGGCCATCGCCGAGGTGGTGAAGCGGCTCGGCGGCCAGCTGGACGGCGACAAGGCGATGGAGATCCTGAAGAACATCAAGCTCGTGAGCCCGCGCGGGCCGATCTCGATCGATCCCGCGACGCGCGACATCGTGCAGACGGTGTACATCCGCCGCGTGCAGAAGATCGGAAGCGAGTACTACAACGTGGAGTTCGACAAGTTCGCCGACGTGAAGGATCCCGGCAAGACGGAGGAGAAGAAATGAGAACGCAAGAATTCCGCCTCGCATTGCTCGCCGCGGCTTGCGCATCGGCTTCGGGGGCGCTCGCGCAATCCGAGATCGTCGTATACGGCGTGGTGATGCCGTTTGTCGACCAGGCGAAGACCAGCGGCGCCACCCTGGGCGCTCCTTCGGATCGGCCTACCCTCGTCCCTGCGACGGCCTATACCGGCAGCAACGCCGCGAGCCGCACGCGCATCACCGTCGGCACGACGCAGCTCGGCTTTCGCGGCTTCGAGACGCTGAGTCCCACGCTCAAGCTGGTGTGGCAGCTGGAGAGCGGCTTCCAGATCGACGACAACGCGGGCCCCGGGATCGGCGCGCGCAATTCGAAGATCGGGCTGCAGGGGCCCTGGGGAGAGGTGAACCTCGGGCAATGGGACACGCCGTACAAGTTCAC
>DATLEL010000105.1:0-12205 GCA_035525255.1 Usitatibacter sp. | reverse complement strand
GAGCTGATCGCCAAGGGGCTCAACGCGCTGCCGCATTCGGCGGTGGTCTCGATGATCGTGGCCGCGATCGCGGCGGTGGCGATCGAAGCCGCCAAGATCGCGACCAAGGGCCGCTTCCCGCTGAGCGCCGTCGCCATCGGTCTGGGGGTGGTGCTGCCGCCCGAGGCGACGTTCGCCATGTGGATCGGCGCCGTGCTGTTCTGGTGGCAGTCGCGCCGTCATCGCGCCGCCGTTGGCACGCGCGGCCACGACATCTGGGTCGGCGGCTACGAGTCGATCTGCGCCGGCCTCATCTCCGGCGCCGCCCTCATGGGCATCGGCAACGCCCTGTTGAACGTGTTGCTGTAAGCCATCCGGCCCATGAACGGTGGGGCGCGGGGCCAGTCGCATAGAGATGCATCGACTGGAGACCACCATGAAACGGACTCACACCCTCGCCGCGCTCGCCGCGGCGCTCGCGTTCGCAGTGCCGGCGTGGGCGCAGAGCACCACCGCCACCGATCCCAACGGCAGCACCATGTCCACCGGGCCGGGCGTGAGCTCGTCGCTGCCGGGCGGCGCGAACACCGCGGTCGCACCGGCGATCCGCAACGAGGTCACCACCACGCACCTGCGCGCGGAATGCTTCGACACCGTCAACAAGATCTGGCGCACCACGGGTGATTGCGCTCCGGGCACCTCGCTGCCCGGCACGCGGGCGCCGGGGGCGATCAACGGTGCGGGTTCGATCAACGGCGCGCCGCCCAGCTCTCTCTCCGGGCCGAACACGGGCCTCAGCAACAGCAGCAGCGCCGGGACTACGCTTCCCGCGGCACCGGCGCAGCCAGGGACCGTACGATAAGGAAGCTCGCGGCCGCTGCGAGCAGGTGCTTGAGGGTGTGCCCGCTGGCCACCCCGAGCGCATCGAAGATCGCGCGGTCGCCGAGCTCGGCGAGCTTCGCCAGCACGTAGAGCAATACCGCGAGGCCGAAGTCGATGCGCTCGCGCCGCGGCGAACGTGCGCGCCATTGCCATAGGGGTATCACCAGCAGCGGCGCGCCCTGCAGCAGGATGTAGGGTCGCAGGTCCCCCACGCCGCGCGCCTCGGTGAGCGACCACCACAACACGGTGGCGATGCCGAATACCGTCGCTGCCATCGGCAACGTCAGCGTGAGATGGGTCTCGTGCGTGCGGATGTACGCGGCCGCGAGCAAGCTGCCGCACGCCATCGCGAGCGGCAGCCGGTCCCACAGCAGCCTTTCGTTCGACGGCGCCAGGTGGTAGTAGCCCGAACCCAGCGAGGTCAATATCAGGGCCACGGCGAAGAGGGCGAGGGCGGGCACGAGATACCGCAGGTTCTGGCGGCGCCGCGCGATGAAGCCGATCGCCCACGCTCCCACGAGGAGGAAGCCCGCGTTGGAGAGCACGTTGCCGGCATTGGCGACGCCCCATAACGCGCGCGTATCGGCGAACGCGTGGTAATTCGCCGCCTGCGGGATGCGCCCATATCCGAGCAACGCGATCCCGGCCATGCCGATCACGAACATCGGCAACAGCCGCTTGGCGGTTTCCATCAGCAGCGCCCGCCGGCGCGCGGCCGGCCGAACAGCTGCACCGCGTAGAAGTGGCTGGTACCCGGGGTGCTCGCGACGCCCACGCCGGTGTGCACCGCGTCCTTCTTCAACAGGTTGGCGCGATGTCCGGGCGACTCCCGCCAGCCTTCCAGCAACAAGGCCGCGAGCTTCGCGGTCTCGAATCCCGCCGAGTGGTACTGGTATGCGAGGTTCTCCGCATACATGCAATAACGATAGCCGTGGGCTTCGATGCGCTGGCCCGGGTTGCGGCCATCGGCTTCATGGCCGAGCTTCCCCCGGCCCGCCAGGAACCGCGCGAACTCGTGCGCCGCCGCGTCGAGCCTGGCATCGCTCGCGAGCGCGCCGCGTCCATTCACGCGCCGGAACTCATTGGCGCCCGCCACGATGGCGCGCTCCACGCGCGGAATATCCGGCCGCGCGACTTCGCGCGCATGCGTTACCGCTGCAAACAGCACCAGCATCGATACCAGCATCAGGTTCACGGGACGAATATAGCGCAGTAGAATCACGCATTCAGGAGAACGATTGTGCATCGCCGAAATTCCCTTCTTGCCCTCGCAGCCCTCGGGGCGGCCGCCGCGTCGCCGTGGGCTCGCGCCCAGCAGAAAAACCGCCTGCCGCGCGTGGCGATCCTGCATTCGGGGGCGGCGGCGAACCTGATCAAGCGCTCGGAAGTGTTCACGCGCGCGATGCGCGAGCTGGGCTACGAGGATGGCCGCAACGTCCAGGTGCAGTGGCTTTCGGCCAATGGCCAGTCGGACCTGCTCGCCGAGATGGCGGCGCAGCTCGGGCGGGAATCGCCCGAGGTGATCGTCTCCGCGTCCGCGATCACGACCCGCGCGTTGCAAGCCGTGAGCCAGCGCATTCCCATCGTCATGGCCGCGGCCGAGGACCCGGTAGCCGAGGGCTTCGTGCGCAGCCTCACGCACACCGGCAACAACGTGACGGGGGTCTCCACCAGCGTGCTCGACCAGCTGCGCCGGCAGATCGAGCTGCTCTCCGAGGTGGCGCCGCGCCTGCGACGGGTGACCGCGCTGCTCAACCCCACCAACCCGATCTACAAGACCTATCGCGCGCGAGTCGAATTCAACGTCCCGGGCGGCCTGCGCCTGGCGGTGGTCGATGCCAGCACGCCGAAGGAGATGGAACGCGCATTCACGCGCGCGCGCGACGACACCGAAGGCGTGCTGGTGATGAACGACCCCGACTACTACACGCTGCGCCGCGAGGTGACCGAGCAGGCGCTGTCGTCGCGGCGGCCGACGATCTACCCGCTGCGCGGCTACGTCGAGGCGGGCGGGCTCCTCAGCTGGGGGCCCAATACCGAGGCCAACTTCGCGCGCACCGCCTGGTACGTGGACCGCATCCTCAAGGGCGCGAAGCCCGCGGAGCTGCCCATCGAGACGCCCTCCCGCTTCGAGCTGGTGGCCAACCGCGCCACCGCGCGACTGCTGGGCATCACCCTGCCGGCGGACATCCTCAAGCAGGCCAGCGTCATCGGCACCGCCTGAAGCACCGGCCGCCTACGAGCGGCCGAGGAAGTCCTGCTTGCCGACCTCGACGCCGTTGTGGCGAAGGATCGCGTACGCGGTCGTCACGTGGAAGTACACGTTGGGGATCACGTGGTGCAGCAGGTACGGCAGGCCCTGCATCGACTTCTCGGCGCTGCGCGTCTTCCAGGTCACCGTGCGGTCCTCGCCGCCATCCATCTGCTCGGGCTTGATCGTCTGCAGGTACGCGACGGTCTTGCGGCAGCGCTGCACCAGCTCCGCGAACGACGCCTCGTTGTCCTCGAAGGACGGCGGCGGCTGCTGCGCCAGGCGCGCGACCCCGCCCTTGGCCGAGTCCGAGGCGATCTGCACCTGCTTCACGAGCGGGAACATGTCGGGGTAGAGGCGGCTATCGAGGAACGCCTTGGGCTCGATCTTCTTCGCCGCGGCGTGCGCCTCGGCTTTTTCCAGCACGTCGGCAAGGCTGTTGAGGGCGCGCACGAACGTCGGCACGGCGGCCTGGTACATGGAGATGGTTGTCATGTCTGGTCTCGAGGTGTCGGGTTGGTCAGGGTAACTGGATTCCCGCCGACGCGGGAATGACGGAGCAGCGCGGGAATGGCGGAAATGGCGTAATGTCCGGTTCCCGGTGGGAGAGGCCGGGTCACGCACACAGGGGGATCCATGTACCGCATGTCATTGGCAGCCGCGGCCTTCGCCGCAATGTCCGCCACGGCCGTTTCCGCCAACGTGGTCACCGATTGGAGCGAGCGCGCGAGCGCCGCGGCCTACTTCATGACCGGCGGCCCCGGCACGGGGGGCACGCGCCTCTCGGCGATGGCGCACGTCGCGATGTTCGAGGCGCTGAATTCCATCGAGCCGCGCTATACGCCGTACCGCGCCCGCCTGCAGGCCGAGCGGGACTCGTCTCCGGAAGCCGCCGCCTCGGCCGCCGCATACGGCGTGCTCTCGAAGCTGGTGACGGTGCCGGAGCGCCTGAAGGAGTACGAGGCGTTTCACGCGCAGGTCCTGGCGTCGATTCCCGAAGGGCCGGCGAAAACCCACGGCATCGACCTGGGTGCGCGCGCCGCGGCGGCGATCATCGCCGAGCGCACCGGCGACGGCTCCGACGCACCGAACGACTACCGGCCGGTCACCTCGCCCGGCGTGTACGTGCCGACGCAATTCCCGGCCGCGATCAACTGGTTCAAGGCGCGGCCGTTCGCGATGAGCCGCGCCGACCAGTTCCGCGCTCCGCCGCCCTACGCGCTCTCCAGCCCCGCGTGGGCGCGCGACATGAACGAGGTGAAGCGCCTCGGGGCCAAGACCGGCTCGGCGCGAACCGAGGAGCAGTCGCGCATCGCCAAGTTCTGGGAATTCATCGGCCCCGGCACCTACAACCCGCTCGGCGTCCACCTGGTGAAGGAGCGCAAGCTCGACACGCTCGACAGCGCGCGGGCGCTCGCGCTGGTGAACATCGCCACCTTCGACGCCGGCATCGCGGTGTTCGACTCCAAGTACACGTACAACTTCTGGCGCCCGGTCACCGCGATCCGCAACGCGGACAACGACGGCAACGACGCCACCGAGCGCGACGACCGCTGGGAGCCCTACATCCCGACGCCGATGCACCCCGAGTATCCCTGCGCGCATTGCACCTTCCAGTCGGCGGCGGCCGCCGCCCTGCGCTCGATCTTCGGCGACGAGATCCCGGAAGCGAAGCTGGTGAGCACCACCGCCCCCGGCGTCACGCGCAGCTACACCAAGCTCTCCGACTATGTGAACGAAGTGATCAACGCCCGCATCTACGACGGCGTCCACTACCGCACCTCCGGCGAGGTGGGCGCGGGGATCGGTCGGCAGATCGGGGAGTACGCCGCGGCGAACTACCTCAAGCCGCTGCGCTAATCCCGGGTTTCACGCCGCGCCACCCCGGTTTTGTCGCAACCGGGGTGCGCCGGCCCATGCGGTTGAATATCCTCTGTCGCATGAAAGCCTTCTTCTTCGTCGTTCGCCACGCATTCCGCTGGTTCGCGCTCATCGGCGCCATGCTCATCCTCTGGAAGGAGAATGGCGGCCCAGGGCGCGATTGGGTATACCTGCTGGCGATCTTCATCCCTACCACGTTCGCGCTGGTGAACGCGTTCTCGCACGTGCAGCGCGTGCGCCTGATCGCCGGCCGTGCGGATGCGACCACGCTGGGAAGCCGACACCGGCGCCAGATCGAGATGCCCTTCCCCGCCGACGAGGCGTTCGAGATGGTGGATGCCGCCATCCGCGACCTGCCCTACGTGGATGCGGTCGAGACCGCACGCGACAGCCTGCAGGTGCGCGCGCGCGTGCGCCGCATGGATCCCTACATGAGCGGCAAGAAGGGTCCGCGGCCCTCGCGCGGCGCCCAGGGCGCGCGGCGCAACCAGGTGCTCGCCACCGTCACGCCCGGCGATCGCACCGCCAGCCTCACGCTCATCTGCGAACCCGAGGGCGGCGCGTGGGTGGACTGGTTCATGGTGGACGATGGCACCAACCTGGAGAACATCGAAGCGATCACGCGCGCGCTCACCCGCCGTGTCGCCGAGCGCCGCAAGGGCGAGGAGGCGATGGTGCGCCAGACCTCGACCGAGAAGGAGCTCACCGTGGCGCGGCTTTCGCTGCTGCACGCGCAAGTGGAGCCGCACTTCCTCTACAACACGCTCGCGAGCGCGCAGGTGCTGACCCGCACCGATCCCATGCGCGCCGACCAGATGCTGGGCTACCTCATCGCGTACCTGCGCAACTCGCTGCCGCGCACCGAGGAGGCGCCGTCGACGCTGGGCGAGGAGCTCGATCGCACCCACGCATATCTCGAGATCCTGCGCATCCGCATGGGCGAGCGCCTGCGCGTGCAGATCGAAGTGCCCGAGGCGCTGAAGGCGGTGCCGGTGCCGCCGATGATGCTGCAGACGCTGGTGGAGAACGCCATCAAGCACGGCCTCGAGCCCGTCCCCGGCGGCGGGACCATCTGGATCATCGCGCGCGAGTCGGACGGGCGGGTCGCGATCACCGTGGCCGATGACGGCCGCGGATTCAGCGAGGAAGGCGGCGGCACCGGTATCGGGCTGAAGAACGTGCGCGAGCGCCTGCGCCTCGCCTATGCCGACAATGCGTCCTTCACCATCGTCGCCAACTTCCCCAAGGGCGTCGCCGCCACCATCACGGTCCCGAAATGAAGTGCGTCATCGCGGAGGACGAGAAGCTGCTGCGCGACGAGCTGGTGGCGCTGCTGTCGAATGCCGCGCCGGGCGTGGACATCGCCGCGGCCTGCGAGGACGGCGCGGAGGCGGTGGAGGCGATCGCCGAGCACCAGCCCGACGTGGCCTTCCTCGACATTCGCATGCCCGGGCTGAGCGGCCTGGAAGTCGCCGCTTCCGCAGCGGAATCCAGCCCCGGCACCCAGGTCGTCTTCGTCACTGCATACAACCAGTACGCCATCGACGCATTCGACCGCGGCGCCGTCGACTACCTGCTGAAGCCCGTGACGCCCGAGCGGCTTGCGGCGACGCTGAAGCGCGTGGCCGCGCGCGCGGCGGCGGGAACCGTCGATGCAAGCGCGCTCGCCGCGATCGTCGAGCAGCTGCGCGGCAAGGTGCCCTCCGGGCGCCGCGAGCCGCCGCTGCAGTGGATCACCGCGAGCACCGGCAAGGAGACACGCCTCATCCTGGTCGAGGACGTGGCCTATTTCCGCGCCGACGACAAGTACACCGTCGTGATGACCGCCGAGGGCGAGTCGCTCATCCGCAAGCCGATCCGCGAGCTGCTCGCGGTGCTCGACGCGGAGGTCTTCAAGCAGGTGCACCGCTCCACCATCGTGAACCTGAAGGCGGTGGCGGGCGTCACGCGCGACGAGACGGGGCGCGGCACGCTACGGCTGCGCAACCGGCCGGAGACGCTGCCGGTGAGCCTTACGTTCATGCCGCTTTTCAGGAATATGTGACGGGCGCGCTACGCCTCGATGATGGTCTTGAAACCGCCCCAGAACATGCGCTTGCCGTCGAAGGGAAGCTTTTTCGGGTCCATCATCGCGGCAAGTCGGGGATCCTCCATCACCTTGGCCATGACGCGGTCGCGATCCCGGCGCGACTTGTAGATCACCCAGGCGAAGATCACCGTCTCGCCCTTCTTCAGCTTCACCGCCTGGGGAAACGACGTGACCTTGCCGGGCTTCACGTCATCGGCCACCGCTTCGTGGTATTCCAGCGCTCCATGGTCGAGCCACACCTTCGAACCGAGGCGCGCCAGGCGCTTGTAGGCGGCGAGCTTCCTCTTCGGGACGGGCAGTACGAATCCGTCTACGTAATGGGCCATGCGGGGCACCTCCGGGGTTTGGGAGTTACTAGTATGCTGGTGCCATGACAAACGCCCATCCCCTTCAATTCGAGCTGGCCGACAACGGCCGCCGCTACCGCGTGCTGCTGTCGGGCGAGGAAGTCGCCTACGGCGACGTCGACCTCGTCGCGTCCGACGGCATGCTCATCAAGCACACCGAAGTCGCGTCACGCTTCGAGGGCCGCGGCTACGGCAGCGCGCTGGTGCGCCACATCCTCGAGGATGCGCAGCGCCAGGGGCGCGGGGTGATTCCCGCCTGCCCGTTCGCCGCGGCGTTCATCAAGCGGCACCCCGAGTTCCAGTCGCTGGTGCGCAAGCAGTAACGCCCTAATTGACCTTCCACGTCCGCGTCGCCGGGCTCGCGTCCACGTTGCCGGCGGCGTCGGTGGCGCGCACCTGGAACGTGTGCGAGCCCTTCGCCAGGCCGTTGTAGGTGACGCCGCTCGCGCATGCCACGAACGCGGCCGTGTCGAGCTTGCATTCGAAAGTCGATCCCGCTTCGGTGGCCGCGAACGTGAAGGTCGCCGTGTTGGGGTTGGTGTTGCCCGTCGGGCCGCCCGTCAGGGTGGTATCGGGTGCCGTGGTGTCGATCACCCAGGTGAAGGAAGCCGGCGACGCGTCCTGGTTCCCCAGGCTATCGGTCGCCCGCACCTGGAACGTATGCGAACCCACCGCGAGGCCCGAGTAGGCGCGCGGACTGGTGCACGCGGCGAACGCGCCCGCATCGAGCTTGCATTCGAACGTGCTGCCGCTCTCGCTCGCGCTGAAGCCGAACGACGCGCTCGCTTGGTTGGTCGCGGCCGCCGGCTTGGCGGTGATCGTCGTCTCGGGCGCCTGCGTGTCGACGATCCAGCTCCAGGTCGCGGGGCTCGCGTCGGCGTTGCCCACGTTGTCCACCGCATACACAGCGAACGCATGCGAACCTGATGCGAGCGGACCATAGCTCACCGGCGTGGTGCAGGCGGAGAACGGCGCGCCGTCCAGCGAGCAGAGGAACGTGCCCGCCTCCGACGAGGTGAACGCAAACGTCGCCGTGCCGCTCGCGGTGATCGCCGAGGGTCCCGACGTGATGGTGGTGGCAGGCTGCGTGAGGTCCACCGACCAAGTACGGCTGGCCGGCGTGGCATCGGCATTGGCGGCGCTGTCGCGCGCTCGCACCTCGAAGAGGTGCATGCCGTTGCCGACGCCGGCGTAGGAGACGCCCGGGGCGCAGGCGGCGAACGCAGCGCTGTCGAGACTGCATTCGAACGTGGTGCCCGCTTCGGACGCGTGGAACGTGAATGCCGCCGTCGATTGCCCCGTGGTGCCGGAGGGGCCGGTATCGATGATCGTATCCGGCGCGCTCGTGTCCACCGTCCACGACGCTGTGGCCGGGCTGGGATCGACGTTACCAACCGCATCGGTGGCGCGCACCGCGAATGAGTGCGCCCCATCGGCCAGGCCGGCATAGCTCGCGGGCGACGTGCAGGCCGAGAAGGCCGCGCCGTCGAGGCTGCACTGGAAGCTCGAGCCGGCTTCGTTGGACGTGAACGCGAACTGCGCCGCGGCGACGGCAACCGCTCCGGACGGACCGCTGGTGATGCTGGTATCCGGACCGGTCACATCCACGAACCAGTCGCGCAACGCGAAGCCCTGATTGCCGGCGAGGTCGGTTCCCCTGACGTTGAACAGGTGATAGCCGTCGGCGAGTCCCGTGAGCGCCAGCGGCGATGTGCAGGGCGCGAACGGCGCATTGTCCAGCGAGCACGCGAAGGTGACGCCGCTCTCGTTCGCCATGAACTGGACCGCGGCACTCGCGTTGTTGACCGTACCGCCCGGCGTGGACAGCGCGACGCTGGGCGCGATGGTGTCGATGGTCCAGGTGTGCTCCGCGGGCGTCGGATCGGTTTCCCCCCCGCTGGTCGCGAATACGCGGAAAGTCCACGTGCCGTCGCCGAGGAAGCTGTAGCTGCGGCCGCTCGACGGGCACGTTTCGGTGGCGCCGTTAGAGCCCGGGCCGGTGAGGCTGCAAGTGAACACGGAGCCGGTGCCGCGCGTCGAGGTATAGGCCAAATTCGCGGTCGTGCTCGAGGTGATCGGCATCGGGCCGGAAGTAATCGAGGTGTCGACCGGCCTGAATTCATAGGTCCAGCCCCTGCTCGTGGGCGTCGGATCTACGTTGCCCACTGCGTCCACGGCGCGCACCTGCAGGACGTGGGCGCCGGGGCTTACGGTCACCGAAACGGTCGGACCACTGCCGCAGGCGTACCACGCGCCGCTGTCTAAGCTGCACTGGAACGTGGCGTTGGCGTCGGTGGGCGAAACGACGTTGAAGGTCGACGTCGCGGAGAACGTGTACGGGCCCTCGGGGCCGAACGTCATGTGGGTGTCCGGCGGGGTCACGTCGACGGTGAACGACCATTCCGCCGGCGAGTAGTCGGTCGCCTCCCGGAAGGCGTAGACGCGGAACAGGTTCGCTCCGACCTGCCCGAACGGATAGGTCTTGGGGCTGGTGCAGGGCTCGTACGCGTTCGGATGATTGAAGTTGCAGAGGAACAGCGCGCCTTCGAGCGACGACGTGAACGTGAAGGTCACCGGTCCACCATTGGTCACGGGCGGCGGCCCGCTGGTGATAGTGGTTTCCGGCGGCGCCACGACGGTCCACCAGGCCATGGCAGGCGTGGAATCCGCGCCATACGCGTTCAGGGCCCGCACCTCGAACGTGTGCGGTCCCAAACCGAGCGGTCCCACCTGCACGTGGTTGTTGGCCGGGCACCACGTGAACGGATCGTTGTCCACGCGGCACTCATAACCGGTGATTGGGCCGGAAACGGTGGTGCCGTCGTACCGGATGAGCGCGTAGGGTCCGGCCTGCGGCGCAGGCGCCTGGGTGATGAGGGTATCCGGAGCGCCGACCGTCGACACCGAGAAGATCGCTTGATGGTTGCCTGCCTGGATCGTGACGCTGGTCGTGATGCCGGCAGTGGATCCCGTCATGACGCGGACGCATGCGCGGTCGCCGTTGTTCACGATCACGGGGTCGGCGGTGAACGGCTCGGTGCAGCCAAGCGAGATCTCGCCCGCGTACGAAACGGAGAGCATCGTCGGCTGGTTGATACCCGTCACCCGGAACAGCGCCGAGGTAACCAGCGTGTCGGGCAATGCCCCCTCCACCGGGGGGATGGCGATCGGGTTCGGATCGGTGTCGTACGGGTTCCACTCGGTGGAGTAGTCGATGTCGAAGTCGAAGTTGTCGGCGAAGTAGCGAGCGCGGTGCAGTGACGGCGAGTAGTAGCCATCCAGGCTTCCGAGGTAGATCACCTGGCCGGCAGTCGGCGATGCGAAGAGTCCGCCCGCGAATTCGCTCACGTAGTTGGCGGGCCTGGGAAGGATCACCGTCACGCCGGAGTACGCGCGCGTGAGGAACGCATAACCGTCGGGCCCGGAATCCGGGAGAGCGGCGACCGTGCCGGCGATCGCGTAATCGCCGTCGGGCAGCGGCAGTACCGCCAAAGCCTTCGCATCCGTCAATTGCGACGAGGGCGGCAGCAACACGTCGCGCCGGATGGTTTGCAGGATCGTCCCGGATGGCGCCAGCCGCACCAGCATCATCCGCGAGTACGAAACCGGGTAATAAATGTCGTCCCTGCGAGCGCTTCCCACGGCGACGAGGTTGCCGGCGCTGTCGACCGAGATGGCGAGGGCGTCTTCGTACGGGGTCTCGTAGTCGCTGTCTCCCCAGGCCCAGCCCAACATGCCGAACGACGGGTCGATCGTTCCATCTGCAGCGAAACGCGCGACCAGCAGCTTGCGATAGCCCTGGTACCAGTGGCCGGCGGCAGCGATGCCGCCGCCCGGCAATGGAGTCGCCGCGTTGAAGATCCCCATGTAATTGGGATTCGTGAAGACGCCGTTGCCGTTGTTGCCGAAGGCCATGTCGCGCGTGCCGTCGGCGTTGTAGCGCACCACCGCCGCAGTAGACGGGGAGTAATAACCGCCGCCGGAGAGACCACCAAAGCCGAGCACCGTGCCGTCCGCATTGGCGACGATGGCGTTGACCATCAGGCCCGTCAGGGAATCCGTGACCATGCCGGAGACCGGATAGCCGGAGCCGAACCCCATGTCGGTATCGCCATTGGATTCGAAGCGCGCCAGGGCGACCTGGTTCTCTCGAAGCGCCGCGACAAGAATCTTTCCGTCGGCCAGGACCGCGATCGACTTGACGTCGAAGCTGTATGACCAGGTGTAGTAATTGATCCAGCCAGAGCCGTATCCGAAGGAATCGTCCTTCGTGCCATCGGCATTGAGGCGCCCGAGGATCATTGTCTGCGAAGAGTTGCCGCGCCCCGCGTAGACGATCTTGCCGTCAGGTTGCTGGGCGGTGGCCTGGACGCGGACGGGAATTTGCGCGGAGGCGGTGGATGCGGCGAAGCAGGCGAGGAGCGCAACGCACGCGAGGACGTTGCGGATGTGCGGCCGGACCATGGGGAATCTCCCTTATCGTTATTTCTTATTGGTGCTTGCCGGGCAATCTAGCAGGGATTGCCGAAGTTACAAAGCCCGCAAACTTCGACTGGAAAAATGTGAACTGCGTCACACTTTCAGCGAGACCTTCAGCGGCATTCCGTGCGCCGGCACGAGCGTCACGCGGGCGAGCGGGACCGGATCGATCGCCGCGGTGGCCTCGAAGCGCGCGCCCCGGAGCAAAGTGGCGAGGATCGCGGTGGCTTCCATCAACGCGAACGACATGCCGATGCAGACGCGCGGCCCGGCGCCGAAGGGCATGTACTGGTAGCG
>DATLEL010000097.1:0-2743 GCA_035525255.1 Usitatibacter sp. | reverse complement strand
ACGCCGTCGCGCGTGAAGAGGACCATCGCCACCAGCAGCAGGCCGATCCAGAATTGCCAGTAGACCGGGTTGATCCCGGCCAGCACGTCCTGCGCCACCATGTAGATCGCCGCGCCGATGAGGCCGCCGTACAGGCGTCCCGCGCCGCCGAGGACGAGGATGATGAGCAGGTCCGCGGAGCGCTGGAAGCCGAGTGTGTCGATGCCGACGAATTGCGTCGTCTGCGCCAGCAGCGCTCCCGCGGCCCCCGCCATCCCGGCCGCGAGGGTGTAGACCGCGACGAGCCGCCAGCGGACCGGCGCGCCAATGGATGGCATGCGCTCGCGCCCTTCGCGAATGCCGCGCAGCGAGAGCCCGAAAGGCGACGCCACCAGGCGCCGCGCGAGCAGGAACATCAGGAACAGCACGGCGAGGCTGTAGAGATACGCGGTTCGGCCCTGAAGGTCGAAGCGCATGCCGAGGAGTGTCGATGCCGGCAGCGACATCCCGTCCACGCCTCCGGTGAGGAATGCGGCGCGGTTGGCGGCTTCGTAGAGCAGCAGGCCGATGCCGAGCGTCACCATGAGGCGCGTGAGGTCCTGGCCGCGCACCACGAGGAAGCTGGTCGCGAATCCCGCCGCGGCTGCGACGGCGATTGACAGCGCCAGCGCGGAGAGCGGCTCGGTCCAGCCCACCTTCGCCGCCAAGAACCCCGCGGTGTAGGCGCCGAGCCCGAAGAACGCCGCATGCCCCAGCGACACGATGCCCGCGTAACCGAGGATGAGATCGAGCGACAGCGCCAGCAACCCGATGATGAGGATCTGGCTCCCGAGCACCAGGTGCCCCGGGAATACGAAGTAGCACGCCACCGGGATGAGCCAGAAAACGAATTCAGTTTTCATGCGCGGCGGCCGTAGAGGCCGGCGGGGAAGGCGAGCAGCAGCGCGACCATGAGGAAATAGATGATGAAGGCGCCCAGCTGCGGGAAGTAGTACTTGCCGGCGACGTCGAAAATCCCGAGCACGATCGCGGCCACGGCGGCGCCGTGGATGGTGCCGGCGCCGCCCACCACGACCACCAGCAGGAAATACACCATGTACTTGAGGGGGAACGCGGGATCGAGGCCGAGCACGTCGATGCCGAGTGCGCCACCCAGGCCGGCGAGGCCGGAGCCGAGCGCGAACATGAGCGAGAACAGGCGATCGACGGGGATGCCGAGCGCGCCCGACGCCTGGCGGTTGTCGACGGCAGCGCGCACCTGCGAGCCGAAGCGCGTGCGCTCGATCAGCAGCTTGAGCGCCAGGGTCACGACCACCACGAACGCCACCAGGAAAAGGCGGTAGGCGCCGAGCTCGATGCCCGCGATCGTGACCTGCCCACGCAGGAAGCCCGGCAGCGTCACCGGTTGCTGCCCCGAGCCCCAGAACCACGTCGCCGCGGCCATGGACATGAACGTGAGGCCGATGGTAAGCAGCACCTGGTCCAGCGGGCTCGAGCCGTAGAGGCGGCGATAGAGCAGCCGCTCCATCAAGGCGCCCGCGGCGGCGAGCACCAGGAAGGCGAGGGGCAAGGTCGCGAGGAAGGGCACGCCCCAGCGCGTCATCAGCCACACCGCGAGGTAGCCGCCGAACATGGCGAACGCGCCGTGCGCGAGGTTGATGAAATTCATCAGGCCCATGGTCACCGACAGCCCGAGGCTGATGAGGAAGAGCAGGCTGCCGTAGGCGATGCCGTCGAACAGGACGCCGATGAAGCTGGTCATGCGGGTTAGATACCATAGAATCCCCCCATGCGAACGGCGGTGGCGATCATCGGCGCGGGACCCGCGGGGCTGCTGCTCTCGCACCTGCTGCATCGCGCCGGCGTGGACTCCGTCGTGGTCGAATCGCGCAGCCGTGAATACGTCGAGCAGCGCATCCGTGCCGGCGTGCTCGAGCAAGGCACCACGGACATACTCACCGCGGCGGGCGTAGGCGAACGCCTGGCGCGCGAGGGCCTGGTCCACGAAGGCATCGAGCTGCGCTTCGGTGGCCGCGGCCATCGCATCGACTTCGCGGCGCTCACGGGCGGGCGCCGCATCACCGTCTACGGCCAGCAGGAGGTGGTGAAGGACCTCATCGAGGCGCGCCTCGCGGCGGGGGGTGCGATCCATTTCGAGGCGACCAATGTCCGCCTCGAGGAGCTCGAGGGCGCGCAGGCGCGGGTGCGATACGTTCACGCGGGAGCGGAGCAGGTGCTCGATTGCGATTTCATCGCCGGCTGCGATGGCTCGCACGGGGTCAGCCGCGCGGCCATCCCGGCAAAGGAGCTCACCCTGCACGAGCGCGCCTATCCGTTCGCGTGGCTGGGCATCGTGGCGCAGGCCGCGCCCTCGCGCGGCGAGCTGGTGTACGCGCACCACGATCGCGGTTTCGCGCTCTTCAGCATGCGCTCCACCACGGTCACGCGCCTCTACCTGCAGGTGCCGCCGGAGGAGCGCATCGACCGCTGGCCCGACCCGCGCATCTGGCAAGAGCTACATGCGCGCCTGGATGGCGGCGATGGCTGGAGGCCCAACGAGGGGCCGGTGCTGGAGAAGACGGTGACGGCAATGCGCAGCTTCGTCGCCGAGCCGATGCGCTTTGGTCGCCTGTTCCTCGCCGGCGACGCGGCCCACATCGTCCCGCCCACCGGGGCGAAGGGGATGAACCTCGCGGTCGCGGATGTCCACGTCCTTGCGCACGCCCTCGCACGTTTTTACGCCACGGGCTCGGAAGCGCTGCTG
>DATLEL010000083.1:0-2713 GCA_035525255.1 Usitatibacter sp. | reverse complement strand
CCCTCGAAGCCCATGCTGGTCCAGACGTCGGTGGTGACCAGGTCGGCGTCCACCACCGCGCGCATCGGGTCGGAGAACATCTCCACGCCGCCGGCGGCCACGCTCGCGAGGCGATGCGCGGGCGCGACCCCATAGCCCTCGGGGGTCGCGACGTTCAGCTTGAAGGCGAACAGCTGTGCCGCCTGGATCCAGGTGTTGCACATATTGTTGCCGTCGCCGATCCACGCGACCGTGCGGCCGGCGATGGGACCGCGATGCTCGATGAAGGTGTAGAGGTCGGCCAGCACCTGGCAGGGGTGGTAATCGTTGGTGAGGCCGTTCACCACCGGCACCCGCGACTCCGACGCGAAGCGCTCGATGTTGCTGTGCTCGAAGGTGCGGATCATGACGATGTCCACCATGCGCGAGATGACGCGCGCCACGTCCTCGATGGGCTCGCCGCGGCCGAGCTGCGTCTCGCCCATGTTCAGCACGATGGAGGAGCCGCCCAGCTGGTAGATGCCCGCCTCGAAGGAGACGCGCGTGCGGGTCGAGCTCTTCTCGAACACCATCGCGAGCATGCGGTCCACCAGCGGCTGGTAGGCGACGTAGTTCTTGAAGCGCTCCTTGATGACGCGCGTGCGGTGGAACAGGTGCTCGAACTCGTCGCGGCCGAAGTCCGTCAGCTGCAGGAAATGCTTCACGCCGCGGCGGCTGCCGGCGCCTCGGCGAGGAACGCGCGCACGAGGGGCGCGAGGATCGCGACCAGCTGCTTCGCCTCCGCCTCCTGGATCACCAGCGGGGGCAGCAGGCGGATCACCTTCTCCGCGGTGACGTTCGTCACCAACCCCGCTCCCAGTGCGCGCTTCACGATCTCGCCGCAGGGGCGATCGAGCTCGACCCCGATCATGAGGCCCTCGCCGCGGATCTCCTTCACCCCGGCCACGCCGGCGAGCTCGCGCTTGAGCCCGCCCTGGATCACCTCGCCCATGCGCAGCGCGTGCTCGAGCAGGCCATCCTTCTCGATCACTTCCAGTGTGGTGATGCCGGCCACGCTGACCAGCGGGCCGCCGCCGAAGGTGGTGCCGTGGTTGCCGGGCTTGAAGACCTTCGCGGCCACGCCGCGCGCGAGGCAGGCGCCCACGGGCACGCCGGAGGCGAGGCCCTTGGCGAGCGTGATCACGTCGGGCACCACGCCGGTCCACTGGTGCGCCATCCACTTGCCGGTGCGCGCCATGCCGCTCTGCACCTCGTCGATCATCAGCAGCCACTGCCGGCGGTCGCAGATCTCGCGCAGCCGCCGCACGTAACCGAAGTCCGCGATGTTGACTCCGCCCTCGCCCTGCAGCACTTCCATCAGGATGGCCACGATCGACTGGTTGTCGGCGATGCGCTCGATGGCGGCGACGTCGTTGTAGGGCACGCGGATGAAGCCGCCCATCAGCGGCTCGAAGCCCGCCTGCGCCTTGCGCGACCCGGTGGCCGAGAGCGTGGCGAGCGTGCGCCCGTGCCAGGCCTTCTCCATCACGACGATCTGCGAGTTCTCGATGCCGCGCTGGTGGCCGTGGAGGCGCGCCAGCTTGATCGCGCACTCGTTCGCTTCCGCGCCGGAGTTGGCGAAGAAGGCGTTGTCCATGCCGGTGACGCGGCAGAGCATCGTCGCCAGCTGCTCCTGCTCGGGAACCACGAACAGGTTGGAGGTGTGGATGATCTTCTTCGCCTGCTCGGCGATCGCACGCGTGAGCGCGGGGTGCGCATGGCCGAGGCCGCTCACCGCGATCCCGGCGAGGGCGTCCAGGTACTTGCGACCCTCGGTGTCCCAGAGCCAGGCGCCCTCGCCGCGCGCGAACGCCACGGGCTGGGGCGAATAGGTGTGCATCAGGTGGGAGGCCGTCATTTTTTCACCTCGCAGAAATGCAAACGGCGGCTTGGCGGCCGCCGTCGGGGGAACGGCGATTATGCCTCAGGTGCGCGGGCTGAGCGCCTTCACCTGCTGGGCGAGGCGGCTCTTGTGACGCGCCGCCTTGTTCTTGTGGATGATGCGCTTGTCGGCGATGGAGTCGATGATCGACTGCTCGCTCTTCAGCACCGCCTCGGCGGCCTTGGCGTCGCCCGAGGCGATGGCCTTCTGCACCTTCTTGATGGCGCTGCGCAGCTTGGTGCGCAGGCCGGCGTTCACGACGCGTTGCTTGGTCGATTGCTTGGCACGCTTCGCAGCCTGCTTGGAGTTGGCCATGGAAATCCTGATGTGAGAGTGGTGGTGGACGTCGAAAGTACAAAACGAAGCCTGCTATGATACACCGCTTGTCCATACAAAACAAAGCCCTAGGCCGCGCGTGAACCTCCTCCGTGCGGCCGCTTCGGTGAGCGGCATGACGCTCGCCTCGCGCATCACCGGCTTCGTTCGCGACACGCTGCTGGCGGTGCTGTTCGGTGCCGGCCTGGCCATGGACGCCTTCGTGGTCGCCTTCCGCATCCCCAACCTGCTTCGCCGGCTGTTCGCCGAGGGCGCGTTCTCCCAGGCGTTCGTGCCGGTGCTGGGCGAATACCGCCAGAAGCACGGCGACGACGCGACGCGCGTGTTCTCCGGCAAGGTGCTCACCCTGCTCGCCGTGGGGCTCTTCGTGGTGACGGCGATCGGCGTGGTGGCCGCCCCGGCGATCGTGTGGCTGAGCGCCGCCGGTTTCGCCAAGGACGCGAACAAGTTCGCGCTCACGGTGGAGATGGTGCGCAT
>DATLEL010000082.1:0-4669 GCA_035525255.1 Usitatibacter sp. | reverse complement strand
CAGATGCAGGACGGGAAACGCGCGTGGATCTTCACCTCCGCGACGCTCTCGGTGAACGGCGACTTCTCCCATTTCCAGAAGGAGATGGGCCTCGGCGAATCACGCACCCAGAGCTGGGCAAGCCCGTACGACTTCGATCGCCAGGCGTTGCTCTACGTCCCCGAGGGCCTGCCCGATCCGAATTCCGAAGGGTACGTGGAGGCCGTGATCGGCGCGGCCTGGCCGGTGGTAAGGGCGAGCGGCGGGCACGCCTTCCTGCTCTTCACCAGCCTGCGCGCCATGGACCGCGGCTACGACATGCTGGCCCTGCGCCTCAAATCGGCGGGACTCGACTGGCCGGTGCTGTTGCAGGGGAGCGGCTCCAAGAACGAGCTGCTGGAGCGCTTTCGCCGCTCGCCCCACGCGATCCTGGTGGGATCGCAATCATTCTGGGAGGGCGTCGACGTGAAGGGCGAGCAGCTGTCGGTGGTGGTGATCGACCGGCTGCCGTTCAACCCGCCGGATGACCCGGTGCTTGCCGCATGCATCGAGCGCATCAACCGCGCCGGCGGCAACGCCTTCATGGATTACCAGCTGCCGCGTGCGGTGATCGCGTTGAAGCAGGGCGCCGGGCGCCTCATTCGCGACGAGACCGACCGCGGGGCGCTGGTGATCTGCGACCCGCGGCTGGTGGAAAAACCCTACGGCAAGCGCATCTGGCGCGCGCTGCCGCCCTTCCGCCGCACGCGATCGCTCGCGGACGTGGAAGCGTTTTTCGGCGTGCGCGCGCCCGCCGCGGTCACGTCGTCGGCGTGATGAACTTCCAGCCTTCGGGGCAGCTGCGCACCTTCGGGTAGTACGCCTTCGCCGATTCGCAGTAGTTCATGTACAGCGGGCCGGTGGTGGGAGCCGGCTCGGCACGCGGGGCCGGACGCTCCGCGGGCGGCGCTTCCTGGGATTCGCCTTCGGCGGGCTCGCGGATCACCTCGCGGTAGACCACGGTCTCACGCGGGTAGCCCCAGTAGTACGGGCTTCCCCAGTAGCCGAGGCCCAGCACGACCGGCACGCCGAAATAGAAGCCCACGCGCGGGCCGTACCAATGGGAGCGATAGCCGCCCCAGCCGCCGTACCACCGCGGACCCACGTAGGCGCCACGGAATCCACCCCAATGGCCGCCATGGCTGCCCGAGAAGTGGACGCCGCCACCGGAATGGCCGCGATCCGCCTGCGCGTCCAGGGACATGGTTCCCAAACCCGCCGCCGCGAGGGCGGCGACCAGCAACTTTCCAGTCGCCTTCATGTTCACGCTCCTATGTGTCTGATGCATCGGAATTCCTGGCCCGTGTGGGCGCCGGTCTCGATTTGGCACCCACAGGGTGCCAACGCGCAACCCGGCCATCCGGATGACAGCCCGCGGTCACGAAATGTTCGGCGGCGGCAGCGTCACCCGCGCCTCCAGCCCGCCGCCTTCCCGGGGAAGCAGCTCGAGGCGCCCGCCGTGGAGTGTGGCGACCCGGTTCACGATGGCGAGGCCGAGCCCGGCGCCCGAGGAGCCGCTGCGGGCCTCGTCGCGGCGAGTGAAGGGCTGCTTCAGGTGCTCCACCATCTCGGCGGGTATTCCGGGCCCGCGGTCCAGCACCGAGAGCACCACGATTTCGCCCGCGGAGCGGATACGCAGAACGATCTCGCCGCCGGCGTGGCGCCCCGCGTTGCCCAGCAGGTTGTCGAGCAGGCGTTGCATCGCCAGCGGCCGCAGCACGCGCAGCGGCACTTCCTCGAGCTCGCAACGCACCTCGAGCCCCGAGCGCGCCGCGCGCTCGGCGCAGGCGCGGGCGAGCTCGGCGAGGTTCACGCCGGAGAGCGGCTCGGAGGCCTCGCTGCGGGTGAAATCGAGGAACTGGTCGATGATGGCGTTCATGTCGGCCAGGTCGGCTTCCATGCCGCGCTGCACCTCGGGGTCCACCTTGCCGTCGAGCATCTCGACGTCGAGGCGCATGCGCGCGAGCGGGGTGCGCAGGTCGTGGGACACGCCGGCGAGGAAGGTCGCGCGGTCGCGCTCGTTGCGGCGCAAGTCGTCCTTCATCTGGTTGAAGGCGCGTGCCACGGCGCGGATCTCCGTGGGCCCGGTTTCGGCCACCGGCGCCGGATCGTCGCCGCGCCCCAGCTGGCCGGCGGCGCGCGCGAGCTCGGCCAGCGGGCGATTGAGCCGCGACACCAGCAGGAAAGTCGCCAGCACGGCGATGCCGAGGCCGATCACGCTCCACGTGACCAGCGCCGTGGTGGTGTCGCGCTCGAGCCGCGCGCGCGGGAAGGCGATCCAGTAGTCGCGCTCCCCCGCCGGGAGCTTCACGAGGACGGTGCGCGGGCCGCCCTCGGGGCCGCGATCGCCGCGGCGCGCGAAGATCCCGGCGCGATCGCCGAAGGTCTCCCGCAGGCGCTCCCGGAACACCCGCAGCCCGGGACGATCCTCGAGCGGGCGCACGTCGCCGGGGGGCGCCACGATGCGGATGCCGTCCCGTTCGGCGATGCGCGTGGAGAACGCCTGCTGCTGCGCGGGCGGCATGGTCTCGAGGGCTGCGCTGAGCGACTTCAGGTGGCTCATGAACGTGTTGGAGGTGATCGCGACCCGTGGCTGCGTGATGTAGCGGTCGAAGAGCCAGAGCGCGATCGCCTGGGACAGCGCCAACGCCAGCAGCAGCACCGCGAACGTGCGCCAGCGCAGCGAGCCCGGCAGCAGCCTCACTTGGCGCGCGCCCCGTCGGGGATGAACACGTAGCCGAAGCCCCACACCGTCTGGATGAAGCGCGGGCTCTGCGGGTCCTCGCCGAGCAGCTTCCTCAGGCGCGACACCTGCACGTCGATGGAGCGGTCGGTGTGCTCCAGCTCCCGCCCGCGCGCGAGCTCCATCAGCTTGTCGCGCGACATGGGCTGGCGCGCGTGCTTCACCAGCACCTTGAGCAACGCGAATTCGCCGGTGGTGAGCGCCAGGGGTTCGCCTTCGCGCGTGAGGCTGCGCGTGGCGAGGTCGAGCTCGAAGGGGCCGAAGCGCGCGGTCTCGGGCTCCGCCGTGGGTGCCCCGGGTGTTTCGCCCGGACCCTGGCGGCGCATCACGGCGTGGATGCGCGCCACCAGCTCGCGCGGGTTGAACGGCTTCGCGAGGTAATCGTCCGCCCCGGTCTCGAGCCCCATGATGCGATCGATGTCGTCGCCCTTGGCGGTGAGCATGATGATGGCGATGCGGTCTCCCGCGGCGCGCATGCGGCGGCACACGGCGAGGCCGTCCTCGCCCGGCAGCATCAGGTCGAGCACCATCAGGTCGTAGCGCACGCGCTGCATCTGGCGATCCATCGCCGCCGCGTCGGGCACCGTATCGACGGTGAAGCCCTGCTCGCCGAGGTAGCGCTTGAGCAGGTCGCGCAGCCGCAGGTCGTCGTCGACGACCAGGACCTTCTGGCGCTGGGGCGTTTGCATGGGCCCATCGTAGCGGCTCGGCGCGCGGCGCTGTGGGGCGGCTTACAAGGGGTTACAACTCCATGCCGACGCTGGAACCACTTGCCGCGTTGTTGGGGGTACGCTCCGGCACATCGGTCGGGCGAACATCCAAGGAGCCTCCAAAAATGAAACAAGTCCTTTTCCTCACCGCCGCGGCCCTGGTCTCGGCATCCACCCTCGTCTTCGCGGATACCGGCGCCGGCCACAAGCGCGGCGCGTTCCTCGAGCGCCTCAAGGCCGCGGACACCGACGGCAACGGCATGCTGAGCCGCCAGGAAGCCGCCGCCCTGCCGCGCCTCGCCGAGCGCTTCGATGCCATCGACGCCAATCGCGACGGGCAAGTGACCTTCGAAGAGCTGCGCGCATACCACGAGGCGCAGCGCGGCAAGCACGGCGTCAGGAGCGCGGATGCCAACGGCGACGGCAAGGTCTCGCGCGACGAATTCCTCGCGCGCGCCGCCGCCCGCTTCGATCGCCTCGACGCCAACAAGGACGGGGTCCTCACCGCCGACGAGATGAAGGCGGGCCGCCATCACCACGGTCGCGGCGCCAAGCAGTAGTCGCGATTGAAGTACCTCGGCGCCGTCCTCCTGCTGCTCGTCCCGGCGCTCGCCGCGGCGAAGGGGATCGGCGCCGAGGATGCGCGCCACCTGCTGCAGAGGGTGGGTTTCGGCGCGCCCGACTCCGAAGTGCAGGCTTTCGCAGCCCTCGAGCGCGCCGATGCGGTCGAGCGCCTGTTGCGTGAAGCGCGCCGCGAGGCGAGCGTGGCCCCGCCGGCGCTGGTCGAAGAGCCCTTCACGCCGTACTACCGCATCCGCAACATGAGCGTCGAAGATCGCATGGCGGCGCAGAAGGAGCTGCGGCGCGAGGGCTTCGAGCTGCGCGCCTGGTGGATGCGGGAGATGCTCCTCACGCCGTCGCCGCTCACCGAGCGCATGACGCTCTTCTGGCACAACCACTTCGCCACCAGCCAGCAGAAGGTGCGCTCGTCGCAGCTGATGTACCGCCAGAACGTGCTGCTGCGGCGCGAGGCGCTGGGCAATTTCGCCACCCTGTTGCGTGCCGTGGCGCGCGATCCCGCGATGCTGGTGTGGCTCGACAACGCGGGCAGCCGCCGCCAGGCCCCGAACGAGAACTTCGCCCGCGAGGTGATGGAGCTCTTCACCCTGGGCGAGGGACGCTATGGCGAGCGCGACGT
>DATLEL010000081.1:0-8918 GCA_035525255.1 Usitatibacter sp. | reverse complement strand
CGTGCGCGGGGCGTAGTGCGCTGCGAGCGTGCCCGAGGCGCGTGGCGCATCCGCGTCGCGATCGTGCAAGGCAGCGCCAAGCGCAGCTTCGAGCTCCGCGCGGGAAATTCCGCCGGGGCGTAGCAGCGTCGGCACGCCGCGGGAAAGATCGACGATCGTCGATTCGAGACCCACCTCGCAGTCGCCTCCCTCGACGATGAAGAGATCCGTGCCAAACTCGTCGCGCACATGGGCGGACGAGGTGGGGCTCACGTGACCGAAGCGGTTCGCGGACGGAGCCGCGACAACGCCGCTGCCGATGCGCGCGAATTCCGCCAGAAGCTCGCGCGCCACCGGGTGCGACGGGCAGCGCAGGCCGACGGTGTCCTGGCCGCCGGTGACCGCGGCGGGCACGCGCGGAGACTTGGGCACGATCATCGTGAGCGGGCCGGGCCAGAACCGGTCCGCCAGCGTTCGCGCCATCGCCGGGACTTCCGCGGCCCAGGCGGACAGCTGCAGGGGATCGGCGAAATGCACGATCAACGGATGGTCGGCGGGACGGCCCTTCAGCTGGAAAATCCTGCGAACCGCTTCCACGTTGGTCGCATCGGCGCCCAAGCCGTAGACGGTCTCGGTGGGAAACGCGATCGCTTCACCGGCGGCGAGCCGGCGCGCGCCCTCGGCGATCAATGGGCCTTGTCCCAGTTGTCACCCACGCCCGCTTCCACCACGAGCGGGACGTCCAGCTTCGCGACACCCATCATCAGCCGCTCGACGCTGCCCTTCACTTCATCAAGCTCGGTGTCCGGCACCTCGAGCACCAGCTCGTCGTGCACCTGCATCACCAGCTTCGTCCCGAGCTTCTCGCGCTCGATCCAGTCCTGCACCGCGATCATCGCCATCTTGATGAGGTCGGCGGCGGTGCCCTGCATCGGCGCGTTGATCGCCTGGCGCTCGGCGCCCTGGCGGCGCGCCATGTTGGACGACGCGATGTCCGGCATCCACAACCTCCGCCCGAAGAGTGTCTCCACGTAGCCGCGCTCGCGCGCTTCCTGCCGCGTGCGCTCCATGTATTGGGCGACTCCCGGATAGCGCGCGAAGTACTTGTCCATGTAGCTTTGCGCCGCGGTGCGCTCGATGTTCAGGTTCTGAGCGAGGCCAAAGGCGCTCATGCCGTAGATGAGCCCGAAGTTGATCACCTTCGCGTAGCGGCGCTGCTCGCTGCTGACATCGCCCAGCGGCGTCTCGAACACTTCCGCAGCGGTATGGCGATGCACGTCCTCGCCGCGCGAGAAAGCGTCCACCAGGCCCTTGTCACCGGAAAGGTGCGCCATGATGCGAAGCTCGATCTGCGAGTAGTCCGCCGACACGATCTTCGAGCCCGGCGGGGCGATGAATGCCTCGCGGATGCGGCGACCCTCCGCGGTGCGCACCGGGATGTTCTGCAGGTTCGGCTCGTTGGACGAGAGCCGGCCGGTGACGGCGACCGCCTGCGCGTAGTTGGTGTGCACGCGCCCGGTCCTGGGATGGACCATGCGCGGCAGCTTGTCCGTATAGGTGCTCTTCAGCTTCGCGACACCGCGGTGCTCGAGCAGCGCGGAGCACAGCGGGTGATCCTGCGCCAGCTTCTCCAGCACTTCCTCGTCCACCGACGGCGCGCCTGAAGGAGTCTTCTTCACCGGCTTCAAGCCGAGGCGGTTGAAGAGGATGTCGGCCAGCTGCTTGGGTGATCCCAGGTTGAACGGGCCGCCCGCGAGCTCCTGCGCGCGGCGTTCGAGCTCCATCATCTTCTGGCCGAGCTCGTTACCCTGGCGGCTCAATAGCGCGCCGTCGATCAGCACGCCGTTGCGCTCCATGGCGAGGAGAACGCCGGAAACCGGGATCTCGATCTGCGAATAGATGCGGTCGAGCTTGGCGTCGCGCTTCAATCGCGGCAGCAAGGCGCCGTGGATCTGCAGCGTCACGTCCGCGTCTTCCGCGGCGTAGGCGGACGCGCGCTCGATGTCCACCTGGTCGAAAGGGATCATCGCGGCGCCCTTGCCCGCCACGTCCGCGTACTGGAGCAGGCCGCTAGCGCCCAGGAAGCGCGTGGCGAGCGCGTCCATGTCGTGGCGCTGGTGACTTTCAAGCACGTAGGCCTGCAGCAGCGTGTCGTGGGCGAAGCCGCGCGGTACCAGCCCGTAATTGCCGAACACCTGGCGATCGTATTTGGAGTTCTGCGCCACCTTGGACTTGGTCGCGTCCTCGAGCCACGGCTTGAGGCGCGTGATCACCTGGTCGATGGGCAGCTGGCCGGTGACGCCCGCATAGCGATGGGTGAGCGGGATGTACGCGCCTTCGCCGGGGGCGGTAGACACCGAGATGCCGACGAGCTCCGCGCGCATGGGGTCGAGGCTGGTGGTCTCGGTGTCCACGCAGGAGATCGCGGCATCCTCGAGCTTGCGCGCCCAGCGCTCGAGCGCTTCGTGGTCCAGGATGGTTTCGTAATTGCGCGTCGCCACGAACGGGGTGATGTCCGCGACCTGGTCGATGCCGGCATTGAGAATGGCGAAGTTGCGGCCCTTCTTCTCCTTCACCTTCTCGCCCGGCGTGAGCCCGGGGGACGGGGAGTCCTTGGCGCCACCCTCCGGCGCGTCCTCCTCGTTCATGAACGCATCGCGCAACGTGCGGAAGCCGAAGCGCGTGAAGAGCTCCACCAGCTTGGGATCGTCGCTGCCCTTGTCCTTCAGCGCTTCCATGTCGAAGGGCAGGTCCACGTCCGTCTTCACGGTGAGGAGAGCCCGGCCCGTGGGGAGCCAGTCCTTCACGCGCCGGAGGTTCTCTCCCACCACGCCCTTCACTTCGTCCGCATGCGCGATCACACCCTCGAGCGAGCCGAACTGCTCGATCAACTTGCACGCGGTCTTGGGGCCGACCTTGTCGACGCCCGGGACGTTGTCGACGGCATCGCCCATCAACGCGAGGTAGTCGACGATGAGCTCGGGCGGCACGCCGAACTTCGCCTTCACGCCCGCGGGGTCGAGGCGATCCCCGGACATGGTGTTCACCCACAGCACGCAGTCGTTCACGAGCTGCGTGAGGTCCTTGTCACCGGTGGAGATGACGGCGTCCCAGCCGCGCTCGCAAGCCTTCTTCACCAGCGTGCCGATCACGTCGTCGGCCTCCACGCGGTCGACCACGACCACCGGCCAGCCGAGTGCGCGGATGGTCTCGATCATCGGCTCGATCTGCACCGCGAGCGGCTCCGGCATCGCCTGGCGCGTCGCCTTGTATTCGGGATAGATGTCGTCGCGGAAGGTCTTGCCCTTCGGGTCGAGCACCGCGGCGATATAATCCGAGGGAAAATCCTGCTTGAGCTTCCTCAGCATGTTCACCACGCCGAGGATCGCCCCGGTAGGCTCTCCCGAAGGGCTGCGGAACTCCGGCAGCGCGTGGAAGGCGCGGTAGAAGTAGCTCGGCGCGTCCACCAGCAGGAGCCGTTTCTTCGTCTCGTTCATTTTTTCTCAGCAGGTTCCCGCCATGGCATTCACATCCCCCAAGGTTCCCAAACCGTCGGACCCCCAGCTGGTGAAGCGCTCGCAGAGCTCGGCGCGCGAAGCGTGGCGGATGTTCGAAATTATCGCAGAGTTCGTCACCGCGACCGAGCGCCTGCAGGCGATCCAGCCGGCGGTGTCGATCTTCGGAAGCGCGCGCACTTCGCCGGAGCATCCCTACTACCACGTGGCAGAGGACATCGCGAAGCGTTTATCCGAGGCGGGCTTCTCGGTGATTTCCGGAGGCGGCCCCGGCATCATGGAAGCGGTGAACAAGGGCGCCTTCGAGGGTGCCAGTCCGAGCGTGGGCCTGAACATCCAGCTGCCGTTCGAGCAGTCGGCCAACAAGTACCAGGACGTCGAGCACACGTTCCAGCACTTCTTCGCACGCAAGGTGATGTTCGTGAAGCTCTCGTGCGCGTTCGTGATGATGCCGGGCGGCTTCGGCACGCTGGACGAGCTGATGGAAGTCCTCACGCTGGTGCAGACCGGCAAGATCCGCCGCGTGCCGGTGATCCTGGTCAACTCGAAGTTCTGGTCCGGATTGCTCGACTGGATCCGCGGCCAGCTGCTCAAGGACGGCATGATCGGCGTCGACGATCCGGGCATGCTGCAGGTGATCGACGATCCGCAGCAGGTGGTCGAGGCCATCTTCAACCACTACCATTCCCGCGGGTTCGAGCCTTCGCCGTCGGAACGCGAGGCGGAGCTGGCGCTCTAAGCGTAAACTCCCGCACGAAAGCGAACCGCCATGCGCACACTTCTCATCGTCCTACTCGCCACCGTCGCCATCGATGCCGCCGCGCAGTCCACCGCACGCGCCCGTCCGCAGGGAACATTGCCCCTGGACGAGGCACCGCCGCCGCCGGCGATCGTCGAAACCGATCCGTCGCTCGAGCAGCAGCAGGTGACGATGCGCACCGAAGGCGGTCAGACGATCGAGGAGCATCGCGTAGGTGGAAAGCTCGTCATGCAGCGCGTGACGCCACGCCACGGCCGCTCCTACGTCCTGATGGACCATCGCGGCGACGGCACCCTCACCCGGCAGGACAATACCCTCGACGTGGGAGTGCGCGTGCCCCAGTGGGTCCTGCTCGACTTCTGAAGACTACCTAGGACTGCATGTCGGTTTTCACGCCGGTCACGGAAGGCGACGCGCAGGCACTCCTCGAGCACTACTCCCTGGGCGAGGTCGAGAGCCTGGAAGGCATCGCCCAGGGCGTCGAGAACACCAACTATTTCCTCACCACCACCACCGGTGAATACGTGCTCACGCTCTTCGAGCACATCCCGCGCGCCGATCTCCCGTTCTACGTAGGCCTGATGGCGCACCTGGCCCGGAGCGAGGTCGATTGCCCGGTGCCGATGGCGCGCGACGACGGCGAGCTCCTCGGCGAAGTGAACGGCAAGCCCGCGGTCATCGTCTCCCGGCTGCCGGGCAAGCCGCGCGCGCAACCCGATGCCGCCACGTGCCGCGCCGCCGGTGCGCTGCTCGCCCAGGTGCACGTGGCCGGCGTGGAGTTCGACGGGGCGCTCGACAACTGGCGCGGCCGCGAATGGCGCGAAGCCTTCGCGCAGAAGCTGGCGCCGCGTCTCTCGCCGGGGGAGAACGAGCTCATCGCCGGCGAGAACCGCTACCAGTCCATCCACGACGACACGGTGTTGCCGCAGGGCATCATCCACGGCGACTACTTCCACGACAACGTGCTCTGGGAGGGCGACGAGGCGGGCGTGATCGACTTCTACTTCGCGTGCGACGATGTCCTGCTGTATGACGTGGCCATCGCCGTGAACGACTGGTGCGTGAGACCCGATGCGACGATCGATCCCGCGCGCGCGCGCGCTTTCCTCGAGGGCTATCGCCACCTGCGCCCGTGGGAGGACGCGGAGCCGCGCCTGTGGCCCGTCATGCTGCGGCGCGCGGCGCTGCGCACGTGGCTGGGCCGCCTCGGCTACAACCACTTCCCGCGCGAGTCCGAGATGACGATTCCCAAGGACCACGAGTTCTCGCGCCGCCTGCTCGAGCATCACATCCGCCACGCCCACCGCCTCGACGAGCCGGCGGGCTAGATGGATTCCAACATCCGGGTGGCCGAAGTCCCCGCGTCGCGGGGCGCATCCTGGCTGGCCGAGGGATTCCACCTATTCCGCCGCCAGCCCCTCGCGTGGATCGGCCTCTGCGTGGGATGGCTGGTGATCTGGTTCGGGCTGCTGCTGGTACCCCTGCTGGGACCGGTGCTCGCGAACCTGCTGCAGCCCGTGTTCTTCGCGAGCTTCGCCATCGCGGCCTTCAAGCAAGGCGCCGGCGAGCGCGTCACCATGGGCGAGCTCTTCAGCGGTTTCCGCCGCAACATCCGAGCGCTGGTGAACCTCGGGCTCATCATGATGCTGGCGCAGCTGGCGAGCGTGTTCCTCATGAAGGCGCTCGGGCTTCCCGGATGGCCCGCGGACCAGCCGTTCGACTTGGTCGCCTACGCCGAGCTGCTGCGCGCGAGCTCGTGGATCGTCGCCAGCGGCTTCCTGGTGATGGCGCTCGCGAGCGGCGCCCTGTGGTTCGCGCCGCAGCTGGTGGTTTTCCACGACATGTCCACCTCCCACGCCATCCGCTGGAGCGTTTACGCGGCGCTCGCCAACTTCGGCGCAATGGTGCTCTACGGCGCGCTGCTGGTGGTGCTGCTGGTGGTGGCGTGGGTGCCGCTAGGCATCGGACTGCTGGTGATGCTTCCGGTGATGGTGATCAGCACCTATACCGGCTACCGGGATGTGTTCGAGAAGAAGCCCTAGGCGGCGCTGAGCTTCGCGTATTGCAGCGCCAGCCACTTTGTGCCCTCGCTCGCGAAGCGCACCTGCACGCGTGCATCGAGCCCGCGCCCCTCGAAGTTGATCACCACCCCGTCGCCGAACTTGGCATGGCGGACGTTCTGCCCGATCGAAAACGGTTGCTCGTCGGGGCGCTGCCTCTCGAAGCTCGCGCGCTGCGGCTGGGTGGGATAGCGGTTGCTGTCGGGCGGCGGCGCGCGCCCGCCCCCCGAGCTCCACGAGCCGCCGTTGCCGCCGCCCGAGCGGCCCCAGTTGCCGAAACCCTGCGATTGCCCGCGATTCTCGAACTGCCGCTCCGGCAGCACGATCCACTTGCACACGGCCGGCGGGATCTCGTCGATGAAGCGCGACACGATGCCGTAGCGCGGCTGCCCGTGCAGCATCCGGCTGCCGGCATAAGCGAGATAGAGGCGCTTGCGCGCGCGCGTGATCGCGACGTACATGAGGCGGCGCTCCTCCTCGATACCGCCGTCCTCCAGCATGCTGTTCTCATGAGGGAACAGTCCTTCCTCGAGGCCCGACAGGAATACCGCGGAGAACTCGAGGCCCTTCGCGGAGTGCACCGTCATCAGCTGCAGCGCGTCCTGGCCCGCCGCGGCCTCGCGCTCGCCGGCTTCGAGGCTCGCATGGGAGAGGAAGGCGGCCAGCATCTGCTGCTCCGGCGTGCCTGCGACTCCCGCCACGTCTTCCTGGGATTCTCCCGCCGGCTCGAGGCCGTGCTCGAAATCCTCCGCGAAGAGCGCCGCGGCGTTGATGAGCTCGTTCAGGTTCTCGAGGCGGTCCTGGCCGTCCTTCTCGGCGGCGTAGAACTCCTTGAGGTGGCTCCGCTCGAGGATTTCCTCGATCAGTTCCGGTAGCCTCAGGCCCTCCGCGGAATGCGCGAGCGAGTCGATGATCGCCACGAACTGCGCGATGGCGCTGCCGCTGCGGCCGCCGACCACGCCGGCGCGCGCCACGTGCATGAGGCTGCCCATGCCGCGCTCGCTCGCCTCCTGCAGCTGTTCGATGGAACGCGCACCGATGCCGCGCGGTGGGAAATTCACCACCCGTGAGAACGCCGTGTCATCGTCGGGGTTGGCCGCGAGGCGCAGGTACGCCATCGCATGCTTGACCTCCTGGCGCTCGAAGAAGCGCAACCCGCCGTAGACCTTGTAGGCGATGCCGGCGCGGAAGAGCGAATGCTCGAGGATGCGCGACTGCGCGTTGGAGCGGTAGAGCAGCGCCATGTCCGAGAGGTTCATGCCCTCGCGGTGCAGCTGCTTCACCTCGTCGATGATGAAGCCCGCCTCCTCGTTGTCGTTCGCCGCGGCGAACACGCGCAGGGGCTCGCCCTTGCCGGCCTCGGTCCAGAGGTTCTTGCCGAGCCGCGCCTTGTTCTGCGCGATGATCGCGTTGGCGGCGTCGAGGATGTGGCCGTGGGAGCGGTAGTTCTGCTCGAGCTTGATCACGTCCTTCACGTCGAAGTCGCGCACGAACTCGTTCATGTTGCCGACTTCGGCGCCTCGGAAGCGGTATATCGAGTTGTGCGTGACCAGGCCGCCGGCGATGTAGTTGTGGGTCGGGAAGACGTCGATGTCGTGAACCTTGCGGCCTTTTCCGCGCAGCCGGCGCACCGATGCGACGATGTCGAGTTCGCCATCTCCGTTGATCATGGCCATGCCCGGCTTCACCGAGCCGGCGCGGATGAAGGGAAGCGACTTTCCATGCAGGTTGGCGCGCTGCACGATTCGTCCATCCAGGACGGCGCAGGCCTTTTCCGCAAGGGCCATGACTTCACCGTAATCCTTGCGGACAGTTTCGAATCTCCAGCTCGCGGAACCTTTTTTCGCGGGGCGGACGCTAAACCCGGCATCCGCGAGCGCTGCAGCGCGGGCCGGATCATTTCCCATCGCACAGACGCGATGCATCGGCCGCGCCCCGCGGTGGTCGCCACAGAGTGTCACCACGACGTTGTGACGATTCGAATCGCGGGACATCGCCACGTGGTGCGGCTCCGCGTGCAACAGCCCCAGGTCTGTCAGCAGCCGGTAAGCGCCCGCCTCAGTGTCGAGCTCGCGGTACAGGCGCGAGATGTAGGCGGCGTCGTGCACCAGACCGTGAACGGAGCCACCGACCCGCGGAACGAATGGAAGCGTGGGAATACCGTACTTGAGCGACGTGCTGATCTCGTCATAGCGAGCATCGTTTTCGCTCGCGTGGGTTCCCACGATCCACGTTGCGTCGGCGTGTTCCTGGATGGCACGCTGGCGAAATCCCACCATCGGTTTCGCCTGTCCTTTCGTATACACACAAGAGGTGCCGAGCCGATATCCGACTCCCCTTTTGTGCATTAAATACGTGAAGTAGGTCTGCGGCGTCTCCCCGAGCAGGTAACCAGCGAAATGAGTGTGTTCGGGCGTGCTGACGAGCGTCTTTCCGCCATTGGTTGCAATCTCGATAAGCTCGGACCTGGCAGGGCTCGAATGGGTTTGCGTCACGGTCGCCGCGCGGAAATCGCCGGACCCATGACACGATAGAACCGCATCTCCCCTGCGCACCGATTCGATCGGCTTGCGCGAGCCGTCGGCCATCGTGACGAGCGTTCCG
>DATLEL010000075.1:0-4073 GCA_035525255.1 Usitatibacter sp. | reverse complement strand
GTTCTGAGGCGCGCATGCGCGGCATCCGATTCCGGTTGCTGCTCGTGGCCCTGGTGCTGCTGGCGCTGCCACTCCTCGCCGCGCAATTCATCGCGTCCATGGAGCAGTTCCTGCGCCGTTCCCAGGAGGAGCAGATCGGCGCCACCGCGCGCGCGGTCGCCGCGGCGCTCTCCGACCGTCCGACGCTGTTCGCGCGTGCCCACGGTGACTCCGACCAGGCCGGCGAGGAGCGCCGCCGCATCGTGGCGCTCTTCGCCGCCGCGGACCCCGACGCCGCCGCGAGCCTCGGCACTGCCTATACGCCCTCCGAGGAGATCGAGCGGCTCCTCGCCATCATGGGACGCAAGTCGTCGCGCCTCTGGGTGATCGACGCGCGCTCGCGCGTGCGAGGCCTCTCCGGTACGCTGCGCGACGGCGCGCCGCGGCGCCCGCTCGGCGGTTGGCTGAAGCCGATCGCGGCCCTGGTCGTACCTGCCCCGCGCGTCGCACCCGGCGACGAATCGAAGCCCGGCCGCGGCCAGGTCGATCGCGCGTTGATCGGCGTGTCCTCGACCGAATGGCGTGGCACGCGCGACCGCGACGTGGCGATCCTCTCCGCGGCGCAGCCGGTGTTCGTCGCCGACGACATCATCGGCGCCGTCGTCGTGGAAGAGACCACGGGGGCCATCCAGATCCTCAAGGAGTCGGCGCTCGAGAACCTGCTGCTGGTGACGCTCGCCGTGGTGGGTAGCGCCTTCATCGTGCTGCTGGGATTCGCGGGCCGCCTCGCCGCGCGCATCCGCCACCTGCACGCCGAGGCCGAGGCCGCCATCGATTCACAGGGCCGCGTGCGCGGAACGGTGACGCCGTCCACCGCGCGCGACGAGATCGGCGACCTCTCGCGCAGCATGGCCGCGGTGATGGGACGCCTGCGCGACTACAACGCGTACCTGGAAGCGATGGCCGGGCGCCTCTCACACGAGTTGCGCACACCCGTGGCCGTGGTGCGATCGTCGCTCGACAACCTGAAGGACCAGGCGCTCCCCGATGAGGCGCGCGTCTACGTCGATCGCGCCAACGAGGGCGTGGGGCGGCTCTCGCGCCTCATCTCGCGCCTTTCGGAAGCGACGCGGCTCGAGCGGCTGCTGGAATCCGCCGAGCGCGAGCGATTCGACCTGGCCGCGGTGGTGGCGGGCTGCGTCGAGGGCTACCGCACGGCCTACGCGCCGCGGCGCTTCGAGCTGCAAATGGCCGAGGGGCCGCTGTGGGCCGAGGGCGTGCCGGACGCGTTCGCGCAGCTCCTCGACAAGCTGGTGGAGAACGCCCACGACTTCGCGCCTGCGGGGAGCGCCATCCGCGTGGGCCTCGCGCGGCGCGAGCGCGAAGCCGAGCTCGCGGTGGAAAACGACGGCCCGCCGTTGAGCGATGCGACGCGGTCGCGGCTCTTCGAATCAATGGTGTCGCTCCGCGAGGGCACGGCGCGCGCCGCGGACGATGGCCACCTGGGCCTCGGCCTCTACATCGTGCGCATCGTGGCGGAGCACCACGGCGGCCGTGCGGCGGCGGTGAACCTCGCCTCCGGCGCAGGGGTTCGATTCACCGTCTCCGTGCCCCTGATGCCGTAAACTGCACGCAGCAATTCAATGGAGAAATCACGCCTTGGGCCGCATCCTGCTGCTGATCTTCATCGGCTTCCTCATCTACCTGCTGTTCCGCGGGTTCATGCGCTCGCAGGCGAAGCGCGACGCCTCGCGGACCACGTCGATGGAGCCCGAGGACATGGTCGTTTGCGCGCGCTGCCGGGTGAACCTGCCGCGCAGCTCGGCGCGCGAGGAGGCGGGGAAGTGGGTCTGCCAGGGCAACCCCAACTGCCGGTGAGCCGCCCATGAGCTCGCCCACCGACGAGCTTCCCCTGGCCGCGAGCGCCCGCGCGGCGCGCGCGACGCCGCTGATCGTCGAGGCTGACGACACCACGTGGCGCACGCTCGAAGTCTTCTGCCTCTACCGCGTGGTGCTGTCGTTCTTCGTCGGCCTCGCGTTCATCTACCTCAACCGCTTCTTCAACCTCGGCATCATCTCGCCGGGCACGGTGCTGCCGACGGTGGTGTGCTTCGCCGTGGCGTCGCTGGCACTCCTGGTGCCGGCGCGGCTGCGCGAGCCGAACTTGACCATCCAGGTGACGGCGGGCGTGATCGTGGACGTGCTCGCGATCGTGATGCTGATGCACGCGAGCGGCGGGGTGCGGAGCGGCCTCGCGGTGATCCTGCTGGTGACGCTCGCCGCGGCGGGTCTCATCACGCGTGGACGCCTGGTCTTCTTCCACGCCGCCATGGCCGCACTCGCGGTGCTGAGCGAACAGACCATCCAGATGTGGCGCTACGAGGCGCCGATCCAGGACTTCGTGCAGGCGGGCATGACCGCGGCCGCATTCTTCGCCACCGCGGGTCTCGCCTCGACGCTCGCCCGCTACGCGCGCACCAGCGAGCAGATCGCCGAGGAACGCAAGATCGACCTCGCGAACCTGTCGCAGATCAACGAGCTCGTGATCCGTGACATGCAGGACGGCATCCTGGTGGTGGACGGCGCCGGGCGCATCCGCCAGCAGAATCCGCGCGCGACGCAGCTGCTGGGAGCCATGCCCCAGGGCCGCCGGCCGAACATCTCTGAATACGCGCCCGAGATCGCGCACCTGCTCGAGGCGTGGCGCAAGGGCTCCGAGACCACGTTCATGCAGCTGCGCATGCCGCGGGCGGCGGGCGACTTGCAGGTGCACTTCGTCCCCATCGGTACGGGAGGGGCGAGCGATCCCGCGCCCACGGTGGTGTTCGTGGAGGACATCGGGCGCATGCGCCAGCAGGCGCAGCAGATGAAGCTCGTGGCGCTCGGACGTCTCACGGCCTCGATTGCCCACGAGATCCGCAACCCGCTCTCGTCCATCGGCCACGCGGCGGAGCTGCTGGACGAAGACAGCGAGATGCCGGAGGCGGACAAGCGGCTGCTCGCCATCATCCGCAGCAACGTCTTCCGCCTCGACCGCATCGTGCAGGAGATCCTGTACCTCAACCGCCGCGACCGCGCGCAGCCCGAGGCCATCGATCCGGTCGCCTACCTCACCAACTTCGCCAACGAGTTCTGCGCCTCCGAGAAGGTGCCGCCCGATGGCATGGACGTGCAGGTACGCACCACGCAACGCCTGTGGTTCGATCGCCAGCACCTCGACCAGGTGTTGTGGAACATCGTGCGCAATGCGTGGCGCCACGGCCGCAAGCAAATGGGCAGCATCCGCATCGTGGTGGGGCCTTCGCCCGCGCCAGGCAAGCTGCAGGTCGACGTGCACGACGACGGCCCCGGCGTGCCGCGGGAGACGCAACTGCACCTGTTCGAGCCGTTCTTCACCACCGACGCGCAGGGCACGGGGCTGGGGCTCTACATCGCCCGCGAGCTCTGCGAGGGCAACAGCGCGCGCATCGAATATGTCGAGGACCCCGCCGGGGGCCAGTTCCGCATCACGTTGAAGGGGGCCTGATGAACCGCAAGTCCGTGCTGATCGTCGACGACGAAGCCGACATCCGCGAGTTGCTGGTGCTCACGCTGTCGCGCATGGGCGTGGACGCGGATACCGCTTCCACGGTGAAGGAGGCGAAGGAAGCGCTGATGGCGCGCGCGTACGACCTCTGCCTCACCGACATGAGGCTCCCGGATGGCGAGGGGATCGAGGTGCTGCGGCACATCGCGGATAACTTCGGCAATACGCCGGTGGCGGTGATCACCGCGTTCGGCTCGACGGAGAATGCGGTGGCGGCGCTCAAGGCGGGCGCTTTCGACTATCTCGCCAAGCCCATCAAGCTGGAGCAGCTGCGTCCGCTGGTGATGAGCGCCCTCAAGCTGCCGCGCTCGCCGTTGCAGCGGCGCGCCTCGATCGGGGAGTCTTCGCAGGCGGGATCGCCGCGGCTGCTGGGAGAATCGCCCGCGATCCAGAAGGCGCGCGACATGATCGCCAAGCTCGCGCGCTCGCAGGCGCCGGTTTACATCACCGGAGAATCCGGCAGCGGCAAGGAAGTGGCGGCGCGATTGATCCACTTGGGCTCGGCGCG
>DATLEL010000062.1:0-4137 GCA_035525255.1 Usitatibacter sp. | reverse complement strand
GGACTGGAAGTGGACGTCGAGCGCATGCGCCGCAACATCGACATCACCAATGGCTTGCTGATGTCCGAGGCGGTGATGATGGGACTCGGCCGGCACATCGGCCGCGAGTACGCCCACGACCTGGTCTACGACCTGTGCCGCGAGGCGCTCCGTTGCGACCGGCCGCTGATCGATTTACTCGCCGAGCATCCCGAGATCAAGCGGCACGTCGACCGTCCCGCGCTGGAAGCGATGTGCGACCCCGGCGCCTACCTCGGGCAGGCGGGCGTGATGGTGGACCGTGTGCTGCGGAGCGTGAAGCCCTAGGACTTCACCACGCACATCTTCTCGATGCGCATGTCGCCATACGTGTAGGGAATGCCGCCCACGCCCAGCCCCGACTGGCGCAGGCCGGCGAAGGGCATCCAGTCGACGCGGAACGCCGTGTGGTCGTTCACCATGACGGCGGAGGCATCCAGCTCGCGGCAGGCGTGCATCGCCGCGTCGATGTCGCGCGTGAATACCGCCGCCTGGAAAGCCCACGGCAATGCATTGGCGCGGGCGATGGCGGCGTCCACGTCGTCGTAGGGATACACGCAAACCACCGGGCCGAACACTTCCTCGCGGCTCACGCGGCAATCGTCGGGCGGATCGTAGAGCACCGTCGGCGCATAGCAATTGCCCGGGAGTGGCTTGCCCCCGGAAAGCAACCGCGCGCCGCGAGTGACGGCTTCACCCACCCACTCACCGACCCGCTTCACCTCGCCGGGCCGGATGAGCGGGCCCACCTCGGTCGCCGCCTCGGCGGGGTCGCCCACGCGCAGCTTGGCCGCAAGCGCCGCGAGCCCGCGCCCGACGTCCTCCGCGATGCTCGAATGGGCGAAGACACGCTGCACCGACACGCACACCTGGCCGGCGTGGTAGAAGCCGCCCTTCGCGAGCGCGGGCAGCGCGCGCGCGAGGTCCGCGTCGGCCGCGACGATCACCGGCGCGGCGCCGCCGTGCTCGAGCGCGCATCGCGTGCCGGGCGCCAGCTTCGAGCGCAGCGACCAGCCGACGCGGGCACTGCCGACGAAGCTCAGGAATGCGACGCGGGGATCGGTCACCATCAGCTCGGCGACATCGCGCTCCGCGAGCAGCGCCTGCCCCCATTCCTGCGGCAGCCCGGCCTCGTGCAGCAACGCCACCACGCGGAAGCACGAGAGGGGCGTATCCGCCGAAGGCTTCACGATGAAGGGACAGCCGGCGGCGATCGCCGGCCCCACCTGGTGCACGATCAGGTTCACCGGGTGGTTGAACGCGCTCACCGCGGAGACGACGCCGATCGGCTCCGCCAGCTTGAATGTCGTCCGCCCCGCCGAAGCGGCATTCAGGTCCATGGGGACCGCGTGCCCCGCGTCGGTCCTCAGCACTTCCACGCACGAACGCAGGCCGTCCACCGCCCGCCGTACCTCGACGCGCGAATCCGCCAGCGGCTTGCCGCCCTCGCGCGCGGCGCCGAGCGCGAATTCGTCCACGCGCGCTTCGAGAAGCGACGCCGCCCGCGCGAGGATCTCGAGACGCTGCGGCACCGAGAGCCAGCGGCGTCGATCGCGGAAGAGCCCATGGGCGGTGGCGAGCGCGTGCTGGACCTCGGGCGCGCCGGCGAGATCCACCGTGCCCAG
Source organism: Usitatibacter sp. (assembly GCA_035525255.1). Classification (GTDB taxonomy): domain Bacteria; phylum Pseudomonadota; class Gammaproteobacteria; order Burkholderiales; family Usitatibacteraceae; genus Usitatibacter. The sequence goes on along the minus strand of DATLEL010000062.1, from coordinate 2,494 downwards.
CAAGGCGCCATCGAACGGCGCGCGCACTTCCTTCGTGTTCGACATGCGCCCGATGATATCGGACAATCCCGCCACAACACCTCGAGGAGATCCCATGAAACGCACGCTGCTCGCCACGATCGCGCTGTCGCTCGCCACGCCGCTCCTCGCGCAGGTGGGATTCCCGCCGCCGCCGCCCAAGGTGAGCCCCGCCGCCGGCGTGATCGACATGCACGTGCATCCCGCGCCCGACGTCTTCGGCCGCGCCCTCACGGACGTCGAGATGGTGACCGTGGCGCGCCGCAAGGGGATGCGCGGCCTGGTGCTGAAGAACCACGTGGTGACCACCGCCGATCGCGCGGCGCTCGCCATGGACCAGGTCCCGGGCATCGAGGTGTGGGGCGGCATCGTGCTCAACAACGCCGTGGGCGGCATCAATCCCGCCGCCGTGGAGTGGATGCATCGCATGTCGGGCAGCCGCGGCAAGGTCGTCTGGTTGCCGACGTTCGATTCCGACAAGCACGTGAAGACATTGGTCGACAAGAACAAGTCGGGCATCGTGGTGGCGCCCAATGGCCAGGTCACGGCGCCGATGGAGGAAGTCCTGAAGATCATCGCGCGCGAGAACCTGGTCCTCGCGACCGGGCACGTGCATGCCGAGGAAGTGGTGGCGGTCACGCGGCGCGCGCGTGAGATGGGCGTGAAGAACATCCTCGTCACCCACGGCCTCACCAATATCCCCGGCCTCACCCTCGCGCAGGCGAAGGAAGTGGCCGGCATGGGCGCGATGATCGAGATCTGCTACCTGCAGTTCCTGACCGGCCCCGATGCGCAGTACGCGTGGATGAAGCACTGGAACCAGGTCGCGACGGCGCAGGTCGTCGAAGCGCTGAAGGAAGTGGGCGCCGATTCGCTGGTGCTGTCCACCGACCTCGGGCAGCAGGGCATGATGACGCCGCCCGACGGCATCGAGAACGCCACCTCCGCGCTGCGCGCCGCCGGGGTCTCGCAGGCGGACCTCGACAAGATGATGAAGCGCAACCCGGCGCGGCTGCTGGGCCTCGCGAACTGAGGACGCCGCACGATGGTCCAATCGCCGCATGAAGACCCAACCGCACAGCATTTCACCGCGGGCCCTCGCGATCGCCGGCTGGGCCGGGTTCGCCGTGGCGGGCGTCACGTTCCTCACGCTCGCGTGGAACGTGGCGAGCCACGCGCAGCTGGTGACGATCGACGCGAAGGTCGCGGCCTTCCTGCATGAGAACGCCGCGCCGGCCTTCACGCGCTTCATGCTGGTGGTGACCCACGCCAATTCGACCATCGCCATGACGATCCTGGGCCTCGTCTTCGCCGCGGTCCTGTGGCGGATGAAGGAGCGCTACTGGCTGCTGTCGCTGGCGCTCGCCCTGGGCGGCGGCATGACCCTCAACGTCCTGCTGAAGCACGCCTACGAGCGCGCGCGGCCGCACTTCGACGATCCATTCCTCACGTTGAACACCTTCAGCTTTCCCAGCGGCCATACCGCCGGCGCGACGCTCTTTTATGGCGTGCTCGCGGCGTTCCTGGTGTCACGCACCTTCGACCACGGCCTGCGCGTGCTCGTCGTCACCATCGCCGTGGCGATGGTGATGCTGGTGGCGCTATCGCGGATGTACCTGGGCGCGCACTACCTGAGCGACGTACTCGCGGCGGCGTGCTCGAGCACCGCCTGGCTGGCGCTCTGCCTGTCGAGCGTGCATGCGCTCGTCCGTCGCCGCATGGCGATGGGCGCGGCTTGAAGGTCGCGCGCAAGCACTGGTTCTGGATCGCGCTCGCGGCCGCGGCGCTGCTTGCCGTAGGCGTTGCAGCGCTCGCCCCGGTGGACGAATGGGAAGACGCGCTCGAATCCTCGCTGGAGAACATGAGCCTCGGCAAGGGGCTGCTGGTGTTCTGCGCGATCTACATCGTGGGAAGCCTGCTGCTGCTGCCCGCGTGGGTTTTCGCCATCGCGGCGGGCGCGGTCTTCGGCATGGCGTGGGGGCTCGTGGCCGCGGTGGCGTCGTCGATGCTCGCGGCCGTGGCCGCCTTCCTCGTCGCGCGCTACCTGTTTCGCGGCCGCTTCGAGGCGATCGCCAAGAAGAACGAGACCTTCAGTGCGGTCGACAAGGCGGTGCGGCGGGATCCCTGGAAAGTCGTGGCGCTGCTGCGCATGAGCCCGGTGCTGCCTTCGGGCCTCAAGAGCTACTTCCTCGGGCTCACCTGCGTGAAGACGATCCCCTATACGTGGGCGACGATCGTGGGAATGTTCCCCGGCCTCGCGGTCAAGGTGTACGTGGGGCACGCGGGACGCGACGTGGTATCGAGCGGCGGGCCGCTCAAATGGGCGCTGCTGGCGGTGGCCCTCGCCGCCACCGTGGCCATGGGAACCCTGGTCTCGCGCATGGCGCGCAAGCGGCTACGGCTGTGAATCAGGTGCCGTGGTCGCCGCCGTCGTTGAGGCGATAGGACAGCTTGCCGACGACGTGGCCCTCGGGGC
>DATLEL010000051.1:0-3782 GCA_035525255.1 Usitatibacter sp. | reverse complement strand
CGCTCCAGGTCCGGCATCACGTAGTCGCACGCCGCGGCATCGAGCGCCTGCTGCATCGCGAAGGGCTGCGAGAAGTTCTCGCCGATCTGGATCGGGGTGGCCAGCTCGCCGGCGAGCCGCGCGCAGCCGCGATAATCGTCGTGCCGGATCGGCTCCTCGATCCAGTACACGCCCTCTTCGTCGAGCGCGTGCCCGCGCCGCAGCGCTTCGGCAACGCTGAGCGCCTGGTTGTAATCGACCATCACCTGGACGGTTTTTCCCGCGCGCTCGCGCACCGCGCGCACCGCGGCGATGTCCTCTTCCAGCGTCGGATAGCCGAGGCGCAGCTTGATGCCGCTGAAGCCGCCGTCGAGCAGCTCGCCCGCTTCGCGCGTGAGCTTTTCGAGGGGCATCAGCCCGAGGCCGTTGCTGTTGTAGGCGCGAACGCGGCGCGGGCTTCCGCCCAGCAGCGACACCAGCGGCTGGTTCGCCGCGAGGGCCATGGCGTCCCAGCAGGCGACGTCGAAGCCCGCGAGTGCCATGCGTACCTGGCCCTGCACGCCGATCAAGGTGAAACGCTTGGCGAGCCGGGCCCAAAGGTCCTGCGGCGCCACGCGCTGGCCGCGCGCCTGCTCCTCGATCTCGCCGAGGATCGCGGCGATACCCACCGCCGCCGCACGCACGTAGCAGAAGAGGTACGCATGTCCCGTGATGCCTTCCTCGGTCTCGAGGTCGACGAGCAACAGGGGCGCCGCGCGGACCGCCGCCTGGCTGGTGCCGAGGACGTGGCGCATGGGCACCTCGACCGCGGTGGTCCGGATCGAGCGAACCGTGAGTCCGGTGCCGGCAGTCATGCGGCGGCGCGCGGCTTGCCCTGCGCGTGCAGCGCGAGCGCATCCCATACGCCGCGGTTCACCGGAGTCTCGATGCCCTTCACCTGGCCGAGCTGGACCACGCCGCCGCTCAGCCATTCGACTTCCAGCGGATTGCCGCGCTGCAGGTCGTGGTGCATCGACGAGGTCATGTCATACGGCAAGGTATCGGCGAACGCCATGCGTTGCCGGGCGTAATCCTCCGGCAGCGCGACTCCGTGAGCACGTCCCACCGTAACGGTCTCCTGCATCAGGTCCTGGAGGAAGGCACGCGTGCGCGGATTGGCGCGAACCGCTCCCAGCGGCAGGCGCGTGGTCGCCGTCGTGCCGGAGAGGCCGACCAGGAATACGTACTTCTCCCACAGCGAACGTCGCACGTCGGCGCTCAGCTCGGCGGTGATACCCGCCGCGAGCAGCGCTTGGTAAAGGAAGCGCGCGCGCTCGGAGGTCGCCTGGTCGTATTCGCCGACGACGATGCGCTGCATGGTCCCGGTCTGGTGGATCACGCCGGGGCGCGCAACCGTGGTCGCGACGTATGCCACTCCGCCCATCACCTGCTGCGCCGGGAACACGCGGCGCAGGATGTCGTCCTTGATCACGCCGTTCTGCAGCGAGAGCACGCCGGTGGCAGGGCCCACCATCGGGGCGATAGACCGCGCGGCGGACTCGGTGTCCCAAAGCTTCACGCTTAGTATCACGATGTCGACCACGCCCACGGAAGCGGGATCGTCGGTGACCTTCACTCCGGGAATGTGGATATCACCCTGCGCGGGGCTCTCGACCGTGAGGCCGCGCTCGCGCATCGCTTGCAGGTGAGCCCCTCGCGCGATGAAGGTCACGTCGCAGCCGGTGCGGGCGAGGTGCGCGCCGAAGAAGCCGCCCACGCCGCCGGAGCCCATCATGGCGATTTTCAAATTGGATTCCCGAAATCAAAACGGCGTGCCGAGGTGGCACGCCGTATCTTGACTGGATTCCGTCTTGGCCGTTAGCCAGACTCGAATAAACCCACTACGTACTGATCAACCGCTCCTGAATTGGCCCGCGAGCTTGCCGGGGTTCTTCTCGAGCCACTTGCGGATTCGGTTGGCGTCGCCGATGCGGGTAAGGCGTCCCCACGAGTCGAGCAGCACGATGACGATGGGCTGGTTGGCGATCATCGCCTGCATCACCAGGCACTTGCCGGCCTCGTTGATGTAGCCGGTCTTCGAGAGGCCGATCTGCCAATCGGAGGCGCGCACCAGCGCGTTGGTGTTGACGAAGGCGAGCTTCTTCTTCGAGTCGGGCAGCTGCACGTTCACCGCGCCGGTGGTCGAGTATTCCTTGATCAGCGTGTACTTGGACGCTTCGGCCACGAGGCGGCCGAGGTCGTTGGGGCTGGAGACGTTGCCGGGTGCCAGGCCCGAGGAGTCGACGAAATGCGTGGCGTTGAGGCCGAGCTGCTTGGCCTTGGCGTTCATCGCGTCCACGAAGGTGACGATGCCGCCGGGATAATTGCGGCCGAGGGCCGAGGCGGCGCGATTGTCGCTCGCCATGAGCGCCAGGCGCAGCAGGTCGTCGCGGCGGAAGTGGCTGCCGATGGGCAGGCGCGACTTGGTGTTCTTGATGAGGTCGAGGTCTTCGCTGGTGATCTGGACCACGTCCTCCATGTCGAGCTTGGCGTCCAGCACTACCATCGCCGTCATCAGCTTGGTGATGGAGGCGATCGGCGTGGTGTGGTCGGCGTTCTTGGAGTACAGCGTCTGGCCGGTGGCCGGATCCAGCACCAGGACGCCGCTGGAAGCGAGGATGGGCTCGCCATCCTTGTTGACCTCGGCCAGCACCGCCGCCTTGGACAGGCGGGCGCGGGAGGTCTTGTCGGCCGCAAAAGCCCCGAAAGGCAGGGTCGCAGCCAAGAAAATCGCCAGAAAACGTATCACGGGTGTCGGGATCCTTTGGGAGTAAGTGCCACCATAGCAAACTACCCCTCTGTCAGCAACATCTCACACGGGTTTTAAAATTACATCTTAAACAACTGATTCAAATGGACCATTCGAGCCCCAAAACACCCCATCCAGATACCCTCGCGGTGCATGCCGGACAGTCCCCGGACAAGGCCACGGGGGCCCGGGCGGTGCCCATTTACCAGTCCGCGGCGTTCGTTTTCCCCGATTCCGATACCGCCGCGGCGCTTTTCAACATGGAGCTGCCGGGGCACGTCTATTCCCGGCTTTCCAATCCCACGGTGGCGGTGCTGGAGGAGCGGGTCGCGGCGCTGGAGGGCGGGGCCGGGGCGATCGCCACTGCGAGCGGCCAGGCCGCGCTCCACCTGGCCATCGCGACCCTGATGGGGGCCGGCGGGCACGTGGTGGCGTCCGCGAGCCTGTACGGCGGTTCCCATAACCTGCTCACCTATACCCTGCCGCGGTTCGGGATCACCGCGACCTTCGTGCCCGCGCGGGATCTCGAGGCGTGGCGCGCCGCGATCCGCCCGGACACGCGGCTGCTCTTCGGCGAAACCGTAGGCAACCCGTCGGTGGACGTGCTCGACGTGCCAGCGGTCGCTGCCATCGCCCACGAGCACGGCCTGCCGCTGCTGGTCGACGCCACGGTCACAACACCCGTGCTCGGTCGCCCGCTGGATCTCGGCGCGGACCTGGTGATGCATTCGGCTACCAAATTCCTGTCGGGGCATGGCGTGGTGATCGGCGGCGTGCTGGTTGATGGCGGACGGTTCGATTGGGTAGCCTCGGGTAAATTCCCGACGCTCACCGAGCCTTACGAGGGATTTCACGGAATGGTGTTCGCCGAGGAGTCCACCGCTTCTGCCTTCCTGCTGCGCGCGCGGCGCGAAGGACTGCGCGATTTCGGCGCGTGCATGGCGCCGATGACGGCATTCCAGGTGCTGCAAGGGATCGAGACGCTGCCGCTGCGCATGCCGCGCCACATCGAATC
>DATLEL010000050.1:0-3032 GCA_035525255.1 Usitatibacter sp. | reverse complement strand
GCCTCGACCTGCTCCGCCTTCGAGGTGGTGTAGGCGAGCGACGAGCCCACCGGCGTCTGGATGCGCAGGCTGGTCCAGCCCTCGTCCACGCGCGGCACGAATTCGCTCTTCACCAGGCCGCCCGCCAGCAGGCCGATGGCGGCGAGCAGCGTCGCGAACGCGAGGGCGAGCACGGTCTTCTTGTGGCCGAAGCTCCAGCGCAGCAGGCGGTCGTACCTGAGGTGCAACCAGTCCATCATCCGCTGCTGCGCGCGCAGCACCATGCCCAGCGGGCCGCGCTCCATCCACTTCGACGGCGGGTCGCGCCACACCGAGGACAGCATCGGGTCGAGCGTGAAGGAGACGAAGAGCGACACCATCACCGCGACCACGACGGTGATGCCGAACTGGTAGAAGAACTTGCCGATGATCCCGCCCATGAAGGCCACGGGCACGAATACGGCGACGATGGTGAACGTGGTCGCCATCACCGCGAGGCCGATCTCCTGCGTGGCTTCCAGCGCCGCCTGGCGGTGGGTCTTGCCCATTCGCAGGTGGCGCACGATGTTCTCGCGCACCACGATGGCGTCGTCGATCAGCACCCCGATCGAGAGCGAGAGCGCCAGCAGCGTGATGAAGTTGATGGTGAAGCCGAAGGCGTACATCGCGATGAAGGTCGCGAACACCGAGATCGGCAGCGTGAGCCCGGTGATCACCGTCGAGCGCCACGAGTGCAGGAACAGGAACACGATCAGGATCGTGAGCAGCGCGCCCTCGATGATCGTGTGCTTCACGTTGTCGACCGACGCCTTGATGAACTCGGACTGGTCGTTGGTGATCTCCAGCGACACGTCGGCGGGCAGGGCCTTCTTCAGCTCGACGATCTGCTTGCGGATCGCGTTGGCCATCTCCAGCGTGTTGGCGCCGCGCGTCTTGCGGATCTGGATCGACACCCCGCGCTTGCCCTCCACGGTGGCGAGGGACGTCTCCTCGCGCTGCGTGTCGCGCACCTCCGCCAGCTGGCCGAGGGTCACCGCGCTGGTGCTGGTACCGGTGCCGCGGCGCGCGACGATGATCCGCTCGAAGTCCTGCGGGCGCTTGAGCTTCCCCTGCACGCGCACCACGCGCTCGTTCTTGTCGGAGACCAGCGTGCCCGCCGGCGCGTCCATGTTTTCCACGCGGATGGCGCCGACGATCTGGTCGATGCCCACCCCGTAGGCCGCCATCATCTCGGGCTTCAGCTGGATCGCGAGCTCGCGCTGCACCGCGCCATTGACCTCGATGTTGCCCACGCCCTGCGCGCCCTGCAGGCGCTTCACCACCAGCAGCTCGGCCAAGTCCGACACCTCGCGCAGGCTGCGTGCGTCCGAGCGCATCGACAGGTAGAGCACCGGCTGGTCGTTGTCGTTGTCGGCGCGCGACACCGTCGGCTCGCCGACGTCCCGATTGAACTGGCGGCGCGCTTCCGCGACCTTGTCGCGCACGTCCTGGATGGCGGTCTTGATGTCGATGTCGAGCTGGAACTCCGCCACCACCCACGAGAAACCCTGCGCCGAGCCGGAGCGGATGGTCTTGATGCCGCTCACGGTATTGACGGCTTCCTCGACGCGGCGCGTGACTTCCTGCTCGACCGCCTCGGCCGATGCACCCGGGTACGGGGTGCGCACCACCGCGACCGGGATGCTGATGTCCGGCATCTGCTCGATCGACAGCCGCTGGTACGAGAAGACCCCGAGGATCATGATCGCGGCCATCATCATGGTCGCGAACACCGGGTTGTTGATCGAGACGCGCGTGAACCACATGGCAGGTCCCTCCGGCTAGGCGGCTTTGGCGGGGGGCTTGACCACCGCCGATGCGCCCGGCTTGAGCCCCTCGGCCTTCACGGTGATCACCGGCACGCCGCGCTCGAGCCCTTCGCGCACCGTCACCAGCCCGCGCTCCACGTTGCGCGCGCCCAGCACCACGGTGCGGCGCTCGACCTTGCCCGACTTCACCACGTAGACGAAGCTCTGCCCACCTTCCTCGATTACGGCAGTCACCGGGATCACGTCGACCTCGGCGCCCATGCCGGTGGCGAGCGTGCCATTGGCGAACATGCCGCCCTTGAGGGATGCATCGGCGTTGGCGAGCGTCACGAAGACCGCGATCGAGCGCGACCCCGGCTCGGCGGAGGGATTGACGCGCTCCACCTTGCCCGCGAAGCGCCGCGCCTGGAACCCGTCCACCTGGAAGGCGACTTCCTGCCCCAGCTTCACGAAGGGGATCTCGCTCACCGGCACCTGCGCCTCGAGCTCCATGCGCGAGAGGTCGACTACTTGCGCGACCGGCATGTCGGCAGTGACCTTGTCTCCCACGTTCACCCAGCGCTTGGCGATGATGCCCGCGAACGGCGCGCGCACCTGCGCATCGGCGACAGCGCGCCGGGCAATGGCGGCCTGCGCCTCGACGCTCTGCAGGTTGGCCTCGGCGACCTGGACCGAGTTGGCGACGCTGTCGTAGGCGTTCTGCGAAATGAACGCCTTCTCCAGCAGCGCCTTGTTGTTCGCCTGGTTCTTGCGCGCGAGGTCCAGCCGCGCGCGAGCCTCCGCCACGGCCGCGGCCTGCGCGTCATAGCGCGCCTTGAGATCGGCGGTGTCGAGCGTGGCGATCGGCGCTCCGGCCGCGACACGCTCGCCTTCCTGCACGTGGATGTGGGCCACCTCTGCGGGGACCTTGGAGCGCACGGTCGCCTGCAGCATCGGCTTCATCGAGCCGGAGACCGGGATTAGGCGCCCGAGGGGCTCGCGGCGGAGCTCCGCCAGGTCGCCCGGCGCGAATTCGAATACGCGCGCCGCTTCGGCTTTCTTGCCGGGCTCTTCCTTGTTGGCCTGCACGCGCAGCCCGAGGAGGGTTCCTGCGACGGCGACCACGAGCAGCACGGCGAGCGTGCGCTTCAGCTTGGGGGACAGGGCCATGGCGGGGCTTTCAGGCGTGGTTATGACGCTTACCCGGGTGGGGTCGCGCTCGTGTCCCGTTGGATGCCGGGACCGTCCTCCCCGGATTCGCACGCC
>DATLEL010000028.1:0-8470 GCA_035525255.1 Usitatibacter sp. | reverse complement strand
TCCGGGGCGCACCAGGGTTGCGCGCTCGCCGAATGCGGCGGTCACCACGGCCTCGCATGCCGTCTTGAGGCCGCCATAGGTTTCCGGCGTCATCGCGTCCGGCAGCGGATGCGGCGGCTGCTTGAGCTTGCCGCTCTCGCTGAAGTCGGGGCCTTCGTAGGCTGAGACCGAGGATACGAAGAGGTAGCGCCCGGCGTCCTTCAACGCGCGCGCGGATTTCTCCACCACCTGCGGCAGGTAGCCCGACGTGTCGATGACCGCGTCCCAGGTCCGCTTGCCGATCGCAGGGGCAAGCTCCTGCGTGCGATCGCCGAGGATCGTCTCCACGCGCGGGTCGGGCGCCGCGGACTTGCCGCGGTTCAGGTGTGTCACATCCTGGCCGGCGGCAAGCGCCGCGTCGGTGATCGCGCGGCCGACGAAGACGGTGCCGCCAAGGATGAGGATTCGCATCGGGGCAGTTTAAAGGACCCTTTAGAATCGAGCCCATGGCTGATCGCTGGGACATCTTCTGCCGCGTCGTCGACAACTTCGGCGACGTCGGCGTTTCGTGGCGCCTCGCGCGCCAGGTCGCGCGCGAGCATGGCAAGCGCGTGAGGCTGTGGCTGGACGACCTCACGGTGCTGCACAAGCTGCGCCCCGAGCTGGATACCGCCTACGACGTGCAAACGGTGGATGGGGTCGAGGTCGCGCGCCTGTCCAGGCCCTTCGTCGTGGACGAAGTCGCGGATGTGGTGGTCGAGACTTTCGGCTGTGACCCGCCGGATGAGTACGTGGGCGCGATGGCGGCGCGCCCCACGCCGCCGCGCTGGATCAACCTCGAATACCTGAGCGCGGAGACCTGGGTCGAGGGCAGCCATGCGTTGCCATCGCCGCATCCGCGGCTGCCGCTGGTGAAGCACTATTTCTTCCCCGGCTTCACGCCACGCACCGCGGGGCTGCTGCGGGAAGAGGGCTTGCTCGAGCGGCGCGACATTTTTCAAGCGGATGCCGGAGCGCAAGCCGCGTTCTGGACCTCGCTGGTGGGGAAGGTGCCGCCGCGCGAGGCGCTGAAGGTCAGCCTCTTCACCTATACCGGGGCGCCGCTCGAAGGGCTTGCACGCGCGAGCGCGCAATACCCGGGCCCGGTATGGCTGGTCGCCGCCGAAGGCGCCGCGAGCCACGGCCTGCGCGGCTGGGGCGAGGCTGCGCGCGGCAGCACGCGGCGCAACGACCATCCCGGCGGCGGGCGGCGCGAGGTCGAGGTGTTCCAGATCCCCTTCGTTTCCCAGGACCGCTACGACCAGTTGCTGTGGGCGTGCGACATCAACTTCGTTCGCGGCGAGGATTCCTTCGTGCGCGCGCAGTGGGCGGCTCGGCCGTTCGCGTGGCACATCTACCCCACCGAGGACGGCGCCCACTGGATCAAGATGGCCGCCTTCCTCGCGCGCTATACCGAAGCGCTCGACCGCACGAATGCGGCGAGCGTTACCGCGCTGTGGGAGGCGTGGAACCGCGGCGATGACCCGGTCCCCGAGGACAAGGCGAAGACTTCGCTGCACGAAGCATGGCCTGCCTTCACGGCGCGGCGCGAGCGGCTGCAGGCGCATGCGCGGGGGTGGTCCGATCGGCTCGCCACCCGGCCGGATCTCGCCGCCGCGCTGGTCGATTTTGCCGATAACGTGTTAAAATAACGGGCTTTTCCGCTCTCAAAGGGCGCGAAACGACCCCAATTCGGACGGACCTATGAAAACGGCTCAGGAACTGCGCAGCGGCAACGTCATCATGGTGGGCAAGGACCCCATGGTGGTGTTGAAGGCGGAATACAACAAGGGTGGACGCAACAGCGCCACCATGAAGATGAAGATGAAGAACCTGCTCTCCGGCTCGGGCATGGAGACGGTGTTCAAGGCCGACGAGAAGTTCGAGCTGCTGATGCTGGAGAAGAAGGAAGTCACCTTCTCGTACTTCGCCGATCCGATGTACGTCTTCATGGACAGCGACTACAACCAGATCGACATCGAGAAGGACAGCCTCGGCGACGCGGTGAACTACATCGAGGACGGCATGACCGGCGAGGCGCTGTTCTACGAGGGCCGCGCGATCTCCTTCGAGATGCCGACCACCATCGTGCGCGAAGTGATCTACACCGAGCCCGCGGTGCGCGGCGACACGTCGGGCAAGGTGCTCAAGCCCGCCAAGATCTCCACCGGCCACCTGGTGCAGGTCCCGGCGTTCTGCGAGACCGGCGACCGCATCGAGATCGACACCCGCACCAACGAGTACAAAAGAAGGGTAGCCGCATAAGGCTGCCGCTTCGGTAGGGGTTGAGGGCGCCGTTCGGCGCCCTTTTTATTTCAGCCGGCCCGGGCCCGCGGTCAGGTCAAGCGCCCGGCTCGCCGTGTCTTCATCCGTCACCAGGACCGAGGCGAGCCTGGCCCGCAGCACTGCCGCGATGATGGGCGCCTTGTTGCGGCCGCCGGAGGCGACGATGACGGCGGGGATGCGCGCGAGCACCGCGAGGGAGGGCGAGATCACGCGCTTGTTGAGCGGATGGTCCACCGGCTGGCCGGCAGCGTCGAGGAACTGTCCGATGATGTCGCCCACCGCGCCGGCGCGCCGCAGGCTGGCCGGTTTCACATCCTTCGGCAGTCCGTAGCGGATCAGCAGCGAACGGTCGCTCAGGTCACCGACGCTCAACAGTGCGACGTCGTTTGCGGCCATCTCGATGAATGACTCGCGGAAGACGTCCTGGGAGACCAGGGTGTCGCGCGACCTCGCGCTGCCGGCGTAGAGCGGCGCGGCAAGGTAGCTGCAGCGGGCCCCGAGCCTCGCCGCCAGACCGCTGGCCGTCTCGAACGTGTTGATCTCCAGCCCGCGCGTGAGCCCGCCCATCAGCGAGTTCACGTTGATGTCGCTTCGCTTCACGGGCTTCACGAAACGGATCGCTTCCCGAAGCGTGGCACCCCAGCCCACGCCGATGCTGCGCACCTTGTGCGTATCCAGGTGCCGCGAGAGGAACTCGCCCGCCGCGCGCCCGAGCAGGGCCGGCACCATCGCCGCGTCCTCGGGGGTGGGCACCACCACGGCGTCGCGCAGGCCGCACCTCCTGCGCAGGTCCTCCTCCAGCGCGAGGCAGCTCGCGAGCCGCGAGTTGATCGTGATCCCGACCAACCCGCTCGAGCGCGCCTCCCCGAGCAATCGATTGACGCGCAACCGCGTGATGCCCAGGCGCGCGGCAACGCGATCCTGGGTGAGGCCTTCCATGTAGTACAGCCACGCCGCGCGCACGAGGGCCTGGTCGTCCTGTTGCTGCATAGCCCCTCCGGGTTTTCGCGATGCTACTAGACAAATGGATCGCGTGCTATACACTTGTTCGCCGTGGCATCCCCCCTCGAGCTCGCATTGCAGGACGCCGCCGTCACGCGCGAGGTGTCGATACGCCATGACGCGGTGACGGAGCTTCCCGCCGTCGCGATGCGGTGCGCCCCCCGCCTTCCGCTGCTGCTGGTGGCCGACGCCACGACGTGGCAAGTGGCCGGGGCCACTGCGCAGGGCCGCCTCGAGGCGGCGGGCCTGAGGCTCGCGGCGCCACTCGTGCTGGAGGCAACGCCGCGGCTCAAGCCGCGCGCGGAAACCGCGCAAGTGGTCGCGGCCAGGATTCGCGGCGGCAAGGCACTGCCGGTCGCGGTCGGCGCGGGCGTCATCAACGACCTGGCGAAGTACGGCGCTTCCCTTGCGGGTACACCCTATATCTGCCTCGCGACCGCGGCGTCGATGGACGGCTATGCGGCTTCGGGTGCCGCCTTGTTGGACGGCGGGTTCAAGCGGACCTTGCCGTGCGCGCCGCCCTGGGCAGTGCTGGCGGATCCGGAGGTGCTCGCCGCCGCGCCGGCGCGCATGGCCGCATGGGGTTACGGGGACCTGGCGGGAAAGTGCGTCGCGGGCGCCGATTGGATGATCGCGGATGCACTCGGGGTCGAGGCCATCAATCCCGTTCCCTTTCGACTGGTCCAGGACCATCTCGAGAGCTGGATCGGTACTCCCGCGCGGCTCGCCGTTCGCGATCCCGCGGCGCTCGGAGCGTTGCTCGAAGGGCTCCTCATCAGCGGCTTCGCAATGCAATCCCATGGAAATTCTCGCCCGGCGAGCGGCAGCGAGCACCAGTTCTCGCACCTGTGGGAGATGGAGAACTTGCAGGTCGGCGGCGAGCCGGCGGCGCATGGCGCTTGCGTCGGCGTGGGCTGCGTTGCGATGCTCGCCCTGTACGATTGGCTCCTCGCGCGGACGGAGCGCGAAATCGCTCAGCAAGGCCCGGGAGACCCCTACGGCAATGAGCTCGTCGAAGCCGAGATCGCGAAATCGCTGGGCAGTGGCCCGATCGCGCTCGCAGCGACAGAAGAGATGAAGGCCAAACGCTCGATAGGCAACCGGGCGGAGCGCGTCGCGGCCTTTGCCCGGCAATGGCCGCGGTTGCGGCCGGAGCTGGGCGCCCGCGTTGTCAGCGCCGCCACGATGCAACAGCGCCTGCGCACCGTCGGTGCGGCGGCCCACCCCGCGGACCTCGGCATCGGCTTCGCGACGCTCGCCGCCGATTATCGCCGCGCCCGCCTGATCCGGCGGCGTTACACATTGCTCGACCTGCTGGAAGACCTGGGCTGGCTCGACCGCGCCGTCGCGGATCTCTTCGCGGCGGACGGGTTCTGGGGGCGGCAACCTGAAACGCCGGCGGCCGCGGCCGCTGGTCTGGTCCACTCGTGAACGAAGGAATGACAATGAAGCCAACGCGTAGCGCATTCGTCGCATCCCTGCTTTTTCTCTGCGCCTCCGGCCCCGCATTGGCCGACGGCAAGGTGGTGCTCTACTGCCCGGCACCGGGGGACTGGTGCCAGAACGTCGCCAATGATTTCAAGAAAGCCTCCGGCATCGACGTGGAAGTGCTGCGCAAGAGCGCCGGGGAAGTGCTGGCGCAGGTGCGCGCCGAAGCCGCGAAGCCGAAAGCGGACCTTTGGTGGGGCGGCATCAGCGACTCGCATTTCGTCGCGGCTGCGGAAGGGCTGACCATTCCCTACGAGACGAGGGCGGTCGAGCAGCTCGCCCCGTGGGCGCAATCGATCTACCGCGCGTCCAACCATCACGCGATCGGCACCTACGGCATCGCGCTCGGCCTGGGCTACAACCCCGAGCTGCTGGCGAAGAAAAAAATCGCCGCCCCGAAGTGCTGGGCCGACCTCACCAAGGCGGAATACAAGGGCGAGATCCAGATGCCCAATCCGAATTCGTCCGGCACGGCCTACCAGATGATCGCGGCGCTGGTGCAGATGAAGGGTGAGAACGAGGCTTTCGAGTACCTGAAGAAGCTGCACCCCAACGTGAACACCTATACCCGTTCCGGCGTGGCGCCCGGCAAGGCGGTGGCGCGCGGCGAGACGGGGGTCGGCATCAACTACCTGCAGGACATCCTGGTGGAGCAGAAGGCCGGATTCCCCGCCAGGATCGTGGCGCCATGCGAAGGCACCGCGCTCGGCATCGACGCGATGTCGATCATCAAGGGAGCGCCGAACCTCGCCAATGCAAAGCTCTTCTACGAGTGGCTCATCAGCGTGCCGGGCCAGGAAAGCGGCGCGCGCAGCGGGCTGCTCCATTCCCCGGCGCACCTGAAGGCGAAGCAGCCGTCCGACGATCCGGAGCTCAAGTCGGCGAAGTACATCGATTACGATTTCGCGAAGTATGGCTCGACCGAGGAGCGGCGCCGGCTTCTCGCGCGCTGGGAGGCCGAGGTGAACAGCCTGCCGCGCTGAGCGCTGCCGATGAGACTGGATGCAGTGCTGCTCGCTGCCGGCGGCCTGGGCATGGCCGCGCTGGTCTTCGGCGTGCTCAGGGGCGGGCATGCCATCGGGCTCGGCGAAACCGTTGCTTTCGTGGGTCTCCTGTTCGTCACGGCGCAAGGCGCGGCCCGCCGGGGATGGTTCAACGGCGATGGCTTCGTGGCCGGCGCCGTGGCGCTGTTGGCGGCCTGCATCTTCCTCTTCACCGTCTGGCCGGTGCTGACCATGCTCGGGCAGGCTTTCATCGTGCGGCCCGACATGACGGTCGCCGGTGCATTCGCCGAGCGCCTGTTGAACGCCAAGATCTGGGGGCTGGGATGCCTGGGGAAAGGAACTTCCTGCGGCGTCGCGTGGAACAGCCTTGCGCTCGCGCTGGCTACCGCCGCGAGCTGCACCGCGCTCGGCCTGGCTTTCGCGCTCATCACGGTCCGTACCGACTTCAGGTACCGGCGCCTGGCGCGCCTGCTCACCGTGATGCCGATCATCACGCCCTCGTTCGTGCTCGGCATGGGGCTGATCCTGGTCTTCGGACGCTCGGGGCTCGTGAACCAGGCGTCGACCTATCTCTTCGACGCCAACATGGGCCGCTGGATCTACGGGCTCAACGGGATCTGGCTCGCACAGGTATTCAGCTTCACGCCCACGGCTTTCCTCATCCTCATCGGCGTGGTCGAGGGGATCTCGCCTACGGTCGAGGAAGCGTCGCAGACATTGCGTGCCTCGCCGATGCGGACATTCCTGAAGGTCACCCTGCCGCTCATGCTGCCGGGCCTCACCAATGGATTCCTGGTGGTCTTCATCGAAAGCCTCGCGGACTTCGGCAACCCGGTGGTCCTGGGCGGATCCTACGGCGTGCTCTCCACGGAAATCTTCTTCGCCGTGGTCGGCGCGCAGGCGGATTTCGGCCGCGCCGCGACGCTCGCGCTGGTGCTGCTCTCGTTCGCGCTGGCGGCTTTCGTCGCGCAACGCGCGATCACCGGGCGACGTGAATACACCTCGCTGTCCGGCAAGGGCGACGCGGGCTTGCGGCAGCCGCTGCCGCCGCTGGTGCGCCGCATCGCGTTCGCGCTGGCAGTGCCGGTCGCGATGTTCACCGTGACCCTGTATGCATTGATCGGCATCGGGGGATTCGTCAAGACGTGGGGCCGTGACTGGTCCTTCACGTTGTCGCACTTCGAGCGCGCGTTCGGCGTGGAGTGGAGCGCCCACGGCCTCATCTGGTCCGGCGGGGCGTGGCAGTCCTTCTTCACCACGGTGAAGCTCGCGGCCGTGGCCGCTCCGTTGACCGCGGCCCTCGGGTTGCTCGCGGCGTGGATTTTCTCGAGGCAGCGTTTTCGTGGCCGCTCCACACTGGAATTCGCATTGATGCTCACCTTCTGCGTCCCGGGCACGGTGATCGGCGTTGCCTACATCCTCACCTTCAACGTGCCGCCGCTCGAGCTCACGGGGACCGCGACGATCCTGGTGCTCTGCTTCATCTTCCGCAACCTGCCGGTGGGCGTGCGCTCCGGCATGGCGGCGCTGAGCCAGCTCGACCGCAGCCTCGACGAGGCTTCCGCGGTGTTGCGCGCGAGCACCCTGCGGACTCTATCGCGCGTCGTGCTGCCGCTGATCAAGCCCGCCATCGTCACGGCGCTCGTCTATTCCTTCGTGCGTGCGATGACGACCGTGAGCGCGGTCATTTTCCTGGTATCGGCGGAGCACGAGATGGCCACGGTATACATCATCAACCGCACCATCAATGGCGATTACGGGCCGGCCATCGCCTATTCCACGGTGCTCATCCTGATGATGGTCGCCGCGATCGCGCTCATCCAGCTTCTCGTCGGCAGGCGCCGCCTGGGCAGGCGCGAAGATGGAGTTGGCGGCAGCCTCGCGGCAGCGGGGGCGCGCGCGTGAGCGGTTCGGAGGAGGCGGCCGGCGGCGTCGTCCTGCGCGGGGTCGCGAAGCGGTATGGCGCGGTCACCGCGGTGAACCCGCTCGACCTTGCGATCGAGCCGGGAAGCCTCGTCACGTTGCTCGGCCCATCCGGGTGCGGGAAGACGACGCTGTTGCGCATGATCGCCGGGCTCGAGCGGGTGAGCAGCGGCCGCATCCTGATCAATGGTCGCGACGTGACGGACCTCCCGGCCGGGAAGCGCAATGTCTCGATGGTGTTCCAGTCTTACGCGCTTTTCCCGCACATGAATGTGCGCGAGAACGTGGCCTATGGGCTGCGCTCGGGCGGCACGCGCAAGGTCGATGCGCACCGGCTCGCCGAGGAGGCGCTGGGAACCGTGGGCCTCGAGGGATATGGCGACCGGCTCACGTCGGAGATGTCGGGAGGACAGCAGCAGCGGGTGGCGGTTGCGCGCGCGCTGGTGCTGAGGCCCGACGTGCTGCTGTTCGACGAGCCGCTCTCCAACCTCGATGCGCGGTTGCGCCGCGCCATGCGCGATGAAATCCGTAGGCTGCAGCAGAAGCTCGGGCTCACGGTCGTCTACGTCACCCATGACCAGAGCGAGGCGCTCGCGGTGTCGGACCGCATCGTGGTCATGCGCAACGCGCAGATCGCCCAGGTGGGGACCCCGCGGGAGCTCTATGAAGCGCCTGCCAACGTTTTCGTCGCCACGTTCATGGGGGAGGCGAGCCAACTGCTCGGCGAGATGTCGGGGGATGACGCCGCC